>JAGGTM010000007.1 GCA_021163745.1 bacterium | reverse complement strand
TAAAGAAAGAGATGATTAGAAATTTTCCCGGTTATGTTTTTGATACTGTAATTCCTCGGTGCATAAAGTTGGCGGAGGCGCCTTCTTTCGGAAAAACAATTTTACAGCACTCTCCGGATTCAGAGGGGGCGATAGCATATAGAAGTTTGGCAGAAGAGATAATTTCTTTGGATAATAGAAAATAAATCTCAAATCTTAAATCTACATCTAAAATCTAAAATCTTAATTCAAATCAAAACGAATCCCAAATTGAGTCAGGAATCAGGAATCATGAATCAGGAAAGTTTAGAAGTTCAAAATCAAAACCTTAATTCCAGATTCATAATTCCAGATTCATTCATAATTCATAATTCATAATTCAAGATTCATAATTCAAGATTCCAAGAATATCTAATTGAAAATTTAGATTTGATATTTGGCTTTTGGGATTTGAGGTCTGTGCAAAAGGATTAGTTACGTAACTAGTTACGTAACTAATTACGTAATCAATTACGTAATTATCAAAATTGCTTCATAGATGCCTTCTTATATCCGAAAAATGTTTATTTTTCGGGTTTAAGCTGCGCATTTTTATAAATTCGTGGGGATAAAAAAAGGACTGGGAAAAGGGTTAAAATCTCTTATTCCCGAAAAAAGATTAGACAACAAAAGAAATAGAAAGGGGAACTGGATAAGACCAGAAAAAGAAAGTATTTTTTATATTGAAATTGATAAAATAAAACCAAATCCGCTTCAACCCAGAAGATCTTTTCCTAAATCTTCTCTTAAAGAGTTGGCTTGTTCAATCAGAGAACAGGGAATTCTTCAGCCGTTATTGGTAACTAAAATAGAAAAAACTACCGAGAGAGGTCAGGATGTGGAATATTATGTGATTGCAGGAGAAAGAAGGTTGAGGGCAGCAAAAATGGCTGGATTAACGCAGGTTCCTGTAATTATAAGGCCTGCCGCAGGATACCAGAAATTGGAATTGGCATTGATAGAAAATATCCAGAGAGAGGATTTAAACCCCATAGAAGAGGCAAAAGCGTTTAAAAAACTGAAAGAAGAACATGGAATAACGTATAAGGAGATTGCAGAAAAATTAGGCAAAAGCGAATTTTCTGTAATAAATACTGTGCGTTTACTTAAACTACCATTGACTATTCAGAGGGGAGTATATGAAGGAAAAATTACCGAAGGACATGCCAAAGCAATTCTAATGGCAAAACCCGGAAAAAGATTAAGCTTATATTACAAAACCATTAAAAATAATTTGACCGTAAGGGACATAGAGAGATTGGCGAGCAAGATGCCGGCAAAGGCACCGAAACCGCGCAAGGATCCGGAATTAGATGACATTTTAAATAAACTAAGAAATATTTTTACAGAAAAAGTAAGAATAATACGATGTGGCAATACTAGGAAATTAATTATGGAATTCGCCGACAAAAAGAATTTCAACAGGGCAATTAAAAAATTGATTAGTGTAAAATAATTAATTTTTGTTTTTCCTTAGCCAGTTTTTTATTCTGTTTTTCGCATAATTTGTTTTCGCAAATCTTAACCAGTCGGGATTGGGTTTTTTTTCTTTTTTTGTGATAATTTCAACCACCTGTCCGTTTTTTAGCGATTGACTGAGGGAGCATAATTTCCCATCTACTTTCGCTCCCGCGCATTTATGTCCGATGTCTGTATGGATATGGTAAGCAAAGTCAATTGGGGTTGCTTCCTCAGGGAGGTCAATGACATCTCCTTTTGGAGTGAATACAAAGATTCTATCTTTGAAAAAGTCTATTTTTAGGTATTTTATAAATTCTCTGGAGTTTTTTATTTCTTTTTGCCATTTTTGTAATTGCTTGATCCATGGGAGCTGATTATTGTTTCTGTACGCATCTTTACTTAATTTCCCTGCTTCTGTATAAGCCCAGTGCGCGGCAATACCGTATTCCGCCTCTTTGTGCATTTGGGGGGTTCTTATTTGGAATTCGGTTATCTTTCCGTTAATACAAAATACTGTAGTGTGCAGTGAGCGGTATCCGTTTGGTTTGGGCAGGGCAATGTAATCTTTTATTCTTCCTAAAAGCGGTTTCCAATTTTTGTGGATTAATCCTAAGGTTTTATAACAATCGGGAATATCATTGACTATTATTCTTATCGCTATTAAATCATAGATTTTATCCCAATTCATTTCATATTTTTCCAGTTTTTTGTATAAGGAAAAATAATGCTTTGCTCTTCCATGTATATCTAAAATTTTCACTTTTTCTGATTCTAAATATTGTTTTATTTTTGGGATGATGAAATTTATATAGTTTTCTCTATCCTCATATTTCTCTTTTACATTATTGATTAACCGTTTATATTCTTTTGGATACACATAAGGAAATGCCAAATCCTCCAAATGCCCTTTAATGGTTCCTATCCCCAGTCGGTCCGCGATCGGGGCATAAATTTCTAATGTTTCTAACGCTATACGATACTGCTTATCTTTCGGCAGGTAAGATAGGGTTTTCATATTGTGTAATCTATCTGCCAGTTTTACCAAAACTACTCTTATGTCATAACACATACTTAAAAATAATTTTCTTAGATTTTCTATATATCTTTTTTCTCCGCGGTATTTTATTTTTCCCAGTTTAGATACCCCATTTACCAAAAATGCGATTTCATTCCCGAAATTTTTTTTGATATAGGAAAGCGGGATATTTGTATCTTCCGGCACATCATGAAGTAGTCCGGCGCATATTGTTGGAATGTCGGATTTTAATTCCGCTAAGGTTTTTGCTACCTCAACAGGATGAGAAATATAATCTTCGCCGGATAGACGTTTCTGGCCGTTATGCGCCTTCGCCGCCAATTTATATGCGCGTTCAACAAGAGAAATATCCGCTTTGGGATGGTATGTTTTTATTTGGTCAATAATAGCTTGTACGGACATTTTCAACTGCCTTTTTTAGAATTTGATTTAATGTAGTCACAATTTTTATTGCTGCACTTTATTTTATTATTTTTTAATACAAGTAGTGAGCCGCATTTAGGACATTTTTCCCCGTTGGGTTTATCCCATAAAACAAAATCACAGTCTGGATATTTAGAGCATCCATAGAAAATTTTTCCTTTTTTCGTCTTTCTTTCAACGATTTCTCCTTCTTTGCATTTTGGGCATTTTATTCCCAGTGATTTTATTATTTTTTCAGTATATTTGCATTTTGGAAAATTGGAACAGGCGTAGAATTTCCCAAATTTTCCTAATTTTATTACCAAGGGAGCACCGCATAAAGGGCATTTTTTATTGGTTTTTTCTGTGATATTTTTCTTTTTTACTATTTCGTATTTTTCTTTTAAATTTTTCTCAAATGGTTTATAGAATTCAGAGATTACTGGTATCCATTGTTTTTCCCCCTTGGCAATTTTATCCAAATCTTCCTCCATTCTTGCAGTGAATTTTATATCAAGTATATTTGGAAAATTTTCTACCAAAATATCGTTGGCAATAAATCCTATTTCTGTGGGGCGGAATTTACCTTCTATTTTTTCTACATAGTTTCTTTGCTGGATAGTAAAAATAATAGGGGCGTAGGTAGAAGGCCTTCCTATACCATATTCTTCCAGAGTTTTAATTAAGGTAGCTTCTGTATATCTTGGAGGCGGCTGAGTAAGATGAGAAGAAGGAATTATCTTGATTAATTTTAGAATTTCGTTTATTTCGAGATTGGGCAACTGTGTTTCTTTAAATTTAATTGGGTATACTTTAAGAAAACCATCAAATTTTAAAATTTGACCCCTAGCCCTGAAAATATAGTTTTTTGCAAAAATATCGGCAATAGTAGAATCAAATTCTGCGCAAGACATTTGGCAGGCAATAAATCTTCTCCAAATGAGTTCATAAAGTCGTTGTTTGTTTTTGTCTTTTTCGCTTAAATTTTGTGGAGCAAGACTTGGCTGAGTTGGTCTTATTGCCTCATGCGCCTCCTGGACTTTTCCTTTTGCTTTGTATTTTCTTGAAAATCCCGGCCAGTATTCTTTTCCGTAATTTTTTATAATAAATTCTTTTGCGTCTAAAAGAGCATAATTACTTAGGTTTAAGGAATCTGTTCTGTGATAGGTAATAAGTCCGTTTTCATATAGATTTTGGGCTATGTTCATAGTGAATTTCGCAGGCCAGTGAAATTTTTTCCACGCTTCTTGTTGTAGGGTGCTGGTAGTAAAAGGAGGCAGAGGGTTTCTTTTTGTTTCTTTTTTGTCAATGTTTATTATTTTGTACTCCGCGTTTTTTAAGTCGCTTACAATTTTGTGTGCCTCTTTTTTTGTTTTAATTCCCATCTTAGGGATTGTTTTTCCATTTTTTTTGATAAGCAAAGCCAAAAATTCTGTTTTGAGACTAGAATTCTGATTTCGGGCTTTAGATAGCAATGCTTCAATGGTCCAGTATTCTTCAGGTTTGAAATTTTGGATTTCTCTTTCTCTTTCTACAATTAACCTGACTGCTACCGATTGAACCCTGCCAGCAGAAAGTCCCTTTGCTACTTTTTTCCATAAAAACGGAGATAGCTTATAACCTACTAATCTATCCAAAATTCTTCTCGCTTGCTGGGCATTTACTAAATTTATATCTATTTTTCTGAGATTTTTCAGCGCTTGTTCTATTGCTCTTTTGGTAATCTCGTGAAATACAATTCTTTGATAAGGTTTTATTCCGTTTAATTCTAATATTTGAGTTAGATGCCAGGCAATTGCCTCTCCCTCCCTATCCGGATCGGTGGCAATAATAACTAAATCTGTTTTTTCTGTTTCTTTTTTTAATAATTGAATTATTTTTTTCGCTCTCGGAATAATTGTATATGTTGGCTTAAAATTATTTTCAATATCTATTCCCAATTTTCTTTCCGGCAGGTCGCGAATATGGCCTTTAGTGGCAGTAATATGATATTTCTTGTCTAAGAATTTTTTAAGAGTTTTAGATTTAGTTGGAGATTCTACAATTAAAAGAGGCATAATTTTAATTTAGCGCAAAAAAGGAAATATATTAGCAGAATTCTTTAATTATTAAGTTTATTCTACCTTCATCTTTTTTCGTCGAAGCATTCTGCCCTTTCTTCTGGGTTTTTTCTTTTTTGCGAGATGATGGATATGAGATGGATAGAATGAATATTTTTCCAAGGGCAAGAATAAAAGTGGACGGGATCTTACCATTAAGAAAGACGGAGAATAAAAAGTGGGCAACAGAATGTCTAACAATGCGGCAAATTATTGACTAATTTTAAAAGTATGATAACATTACGATAGTTTTTTGTAAAAAATATTGGAAGGAGGTAAGAAAAATGTACTCTGTGCTTAGTTTTTTTGTGGGATTAGCGTTTTGTTGGGCGGGATGGAAGATTACTGCTGTAACAATAGTGCGCTCCAGTCTGAATGATTTTGGTTTTTTCTAATTGTACTAGGGCTTGTTTTTTCTCATTACAATGATTTTCGGTTGTTATACAATAAGGTAAGAAAAGGAAAGGGGTATGTTATTTAACAGATTCAATAATTGCATATATTCTATATATCATTGTTTAAAAATTTTACAAGATTTTTAAAAAATTAAAAGGAGGTAGAGGAATGCAGTTACAAGATGTATTGCAAAAAGAGAAAATAGAAGTAAACGACTGGGTAAAGTTTAGAGAAGTTTTAAATAGGTTTTTGCAATGTCCGCATCCTGTTTCTCGTTCTCTTGATTCTTTTACCGAGGAAGAAAAAAGACAAGGAGGTAGAAATCAAATATGTCCTCAATGCAGAGGAGTCTTGTGGGTTCCTTTAAATCCTGAGGAGAGAGTAGTATGTCTGAGTTTAGGAAAGATGATAGAAATCCTGTTATGTGCAATATATTATTAATAAGTAATCCTTTGCCTTGGCCAAGCCAAGGCAATTTTTATTAGAGAAGAGTTGCTATATACCTTATATATCTCAAATGTCAAATCTCAAAACTCAAATCCAAATCTTAAATCTTAAAACAAATTTAAGCTCAAAGCTCAAAGCGCAAAGTGCCCCGAAAGAAAGCCTGCGGCTTCCTACGGGACAGGCAAAGCTACAGCGTAAAGCTTAAAGCTAATTTATTCAAATCCTAAATTCAAAATCCTAAATCTTTACCCGCCAAAATTTTGCTTGCTCGCCCAAATTTCGAAGAAATTTACGGCGGGCGGGCAAAATTTAGGCGGGCGAGCAAATTCAAAATTCAAATGTTCAAAATTCAAAACTTTAATTTTAAAATTTTGTTTTGAATTTTGAATTTTGGTCATTTGAATTTATTTAGGATTTGGTGCTTTGAATTTTGAATTTAACTACTTTTGCGCTT
>JAGGTM010000059.1 GCA_021163745.1 bacterium | reverse complement strand
TGGTGCTGGCTCTTCTCTGCCCGCCAAAGTTTTACTCTGTAAAATTTAGGCGGGCGAGGAATTTCAATCAAAGATTGAAATTCCGATACGATAAACTAAAGGTATCAACTAACTGATACCTTTAGTTTACCAGAACAAAAGCTCTTGTCAAGTTTTTTTAAACTAATTCTTTGAGGCGCTCTCTGGGACTTCTTCTTTTGGGAGATCATAAAGGGTAAAGAATTTTATAGATTTTTAGGATTTTTGTTTTTAAAGTTAATATTTTGCTTTATTCTATTATTTTTAATTTTTTTAAAAGTTGGTAAACCCCGTTAGAAAACTCTTTTCTTACGGGGTAAAAGTTGATGGAATAACCCCAGCCGAAAGCTTTGGGGGTAAAAATCTGCTTATCTTTATAAAAAAAATACCCTCCAAGATTGATGACTTGGTTGTTTTTAATTCTTTTCCCAATCCTTAATAGTAATTGTTCTTCGCTTTTTGTTGATTTTTAAAATCACTTTTTGTCTCTCTTTCCAGTTAAAAAGACGGATAATTTCAATGGGTAAAGTCACGGCATAACTTTTGCCGCCAACTTTTGTTAATTTACGAATGTTTCTTTTAGGTATTTTTCTTTTTGCCATAGTTTTAGTTACGTAATTTGTTACGTAACAAGTTACGTAACTTGTTACGTAATTTTTTTTATCTATAAAAAATTACATTTCAAAAGTTTTCTGTCTTTATTTTTTTTAAAATTTTATCATTCTTCTGCTTAATTTTCAATGAAAAATACTCGTCCAATACAAAAACTTGACTAGTGCAGGATATTAAAGTATAATATTTTTAGCGTATTAATTAATAAAACAATAAGGAGGGGATCTTATGAATATTTTGATAAGGGAAAGGAAGAGAAAGACAGAAGGTTATAAGGTTGGGGAACTTGAAATTCATCTTCCACCAATAGAAAAGATAGTAATTTATCCCGCTTCTCACCAGGCATTATCGTTAATTAAAGAAGCTGAAGCAATTCATTATAATCATGGCAGAGAAAAAGGATTCTTGATAAAGCACAGAGAAAGAATTTACTGGTTAAGGATGAAGAAAATTGAAGCTGCATTGGAAATAATAGTGAGTAAGCTGAATAATAGCGGAGAGAAAAAATGGACCGATAGTGAAATTATTCCAATTCCATCGGAAGAAGAAAAAAAGGAGCTTTGGGTGCCTATTGACGAACATTTCTTATTTTCAGGCACCCCATGGCTTGAGTGAAATAAACTTAAATGGGCAATCAGGATTTTGATTGCCCATTTTTTTGAGGGAATTATATCAATTTTGGGGAATTATCTGGGCAGATTGCAATATTTTGTTGTATCTCAATTAGGAATCCTAATTCGTCTGTTAGACGAACGGATCAAGATATTGTTTTTTAAATCTTCCCTAGAAGATACTCCTCACTTCCTAAAAAGCAATGAGATTTTAACATGTTCATCGAACGGACGAATTAAAACCACGCTCTTCTTCTCGTTTCTATTCCTGCAGAGGTCGGAAGGATAAAACTTTAATGAACGAAATCACCGTGACCTCTCTTATTTTCCTCCGTATAAGTTTTTCTTTGAAAAATTTAGGCGGGAAAATACTTGTAAAAAATAGAAAAAATTATAAAATAAAAGTGATGCCAAATTTTAAAAAAATTATTCTTCTAATTGGAGATGTAGCCATATTATACTTTTCTTTATGGCTGAGTTTATCTATTAGATATTCTCAATTTTGCACTTCGGAGAAATGGGATTTGCATTTTTTTCCTTTCTCTTTAATTTATGCTTTATGGGTAATTGTATTTTATATCGCGGGTCTTTACGAGCTTAATTTAGCCAGAAATAGTGTAGAATTTTATTCTACTTTAAGTAAAGCAATAATTATAAATGGTGTTCTGGGTATTGCTTTTTTCTATTTTATTCCCTATTTCTCTATTACCCCAAAAACAAATTTATTTTTAGATATAGGTATATCTACCGGTTTAATTGTTTTATGGAGGCAGATTTACAATAAAATTATTAAATCTTCGCTTTTGCTTGTAAATGTTCTTTTTATAGGTAAATCAAAAGAAATGGAGGAAGTTTCTAAGGTTTTAGCAAATAATCCTCAGTTGGGGTATAAGATTGTATCACAAATTTATCCGGATAAATTAGAAACACCGCTTGATTTAATGGAAATAATTTCATCAAAAAGGGTCAATTTAATTGTAACTTCTATTGACCCTCGTTATGATTCCAATTTAGTAAAAAACTTATATCAGTGTTTGCCATTCAAGATAAGTTTTTCTGACTCAGTATCATTTTATGAAAAAATTATGGGAAAAGTACCGTTATCTGCTATAGGAGAAGTATGGTTTTTAGAAAACTTGGCAGAAAGCGAAAAAAAGTTTTACGAGAATTTTAAAAGGATCTTTGATATGTTTTTTGCCATAATTTTTGGGATAATTAGTTTAGTTTTCTATCCTATCATTGCTGTTGCCATAAAATTTGATTCAAAAGGACAGGTGTTTTATAAGCAGAAAAGAGTAGGGTTAAACGGAGAAGTTTTTACTGTATATAAGTTTAGAACAATGATGGAGGACGCAGAGAAAAACGGAGTAAAATGGGCTGATGATGAGGATAAAAGGATTACAAAGGTGGGAAGATTTTTGAGAAAAACGCGATTAGACGAACTTCCTCAGTTGTTGAATATATTTTTTGGAAATATGAGTTTTGTGGGACCAAGGCCGGAAAGAGTGGAGTTTGTAGAAAAACTAGAAAAACAAATTCCATATTATAATATAAGACATATTGTAAGGCCGGGATTAACCGGCTGGGCTCAGGTTAATTTTAGATATGGAGCATCTGTAGAAGATTCTATAGAAAAACTTCAATATGAACTTTACTACATTAAGCATCGTTCGTTCATTCTAGATCTAAGTATTATTTTAAAAACCGTTAAAATTATTTTAAAAGG
>JAGGTM010000094.1 GCA_021163745.1 bacterium | reverse complement strand
TACATAATTTGAAAAAGATGGCCACATCTGTAGTGATAGGAATGCTGTGCATTTTAGCAATTTTTAAAAAAGGAGAATCATTGGGCACTGCAGGATTTTTTACAATTAAATCAGTATCTATAAAATCCTGTTTTCTATGTTTACCTAAAACATATTTTATATTTAATTCTTTTAGTTTTTCTAAAGATTCTTTTAATTCCCTTCTTTTTCTTAAATCCGTTACCAATAATTTTGCTCCTTGCTGGGCGAAAAATTTTACTGTCCCCACTCCCCCGCCGTGTAATCCTAATCCCATTATAGTTATTCTTTTGTTTCTAAATAGATTTTTCATTTTTCAATAAGTAACTTAGTTATTTACATTGTTAGTTTAGTCATTTTGCTTAATTTCTGAATCCTTCTATTTCTGCTACATGCTACATGTTACATGTTACATAAACTCAATCTATAGCATTTTCTCTACAAATACCAAAATCAATCCAATTCCTGCCATTACTCCTGAGATAATCCACAATCTTTCGGTTATTCTCGTTTCGGGCCAACCAATTGCTTCGAGATGATGATGAATGGGAGAAGATAAGAATATCTTTTTCTTCCTTATTTTTTTAGAGAGAATTTGTAAAATAACAGATGCAGATTCAATTACTAAGACAAATCCAATAAATGGCAAGAGCAAAAACTGGTTAGTTAACATTGCGATTACTCCCAGAGTAATTCCCAATGACATCGAGCCGGTGTCGCCCATAAAAAATTTTGCAGGGTAAATATTAAACCACAAAAATGCCAAAAGCGCTCCAATAATTACGCCACATAATACTGCCAAATCCATTCTTCCCTGAGAAAAAGCAATAATTCCGTAAGTGGCAAATGCCACCAAAAGAACTCCTCCGGCTAATCCATCTAATCCATCGGTTTCGTTGACAGAAAATGCGGTAGCAACCAATATAAAAATGAATAGAAAAATATACCAGATACCAATATTGAAATTTCCTATAAAAGGTATGTGTATTAGATCCCATTCCAGTTTCCAGTAGAACCACCATGCGCCAAAAGATGCAATTAGAGTATAGATAATCAAACGATGTCTTACCTTTAGTCCATTTTCTTTAAATATTCCCAATAAATCATCTATTACCCCCACAATAGCGGAAGCGATTAATGCCCCTAAAGGGAGTAAGGTTTGTCCTCTGCTTAAGAAATTTAACTTATGAAAAATAGTTTCAGGAAATAATTTTGAGAGATACCATATTATTGCAGTTAACATTAATACTGTTCCCCAGATAAGTACTCCTCCCATTGTAGGAGTGCCTTCTTTTTTCTTATGCAAAGATGTAAAAATAGGTGCTCTTTCTTTGTGAATTTTTTTCTTTACTAAATTATATTTGCGCAAAAATTTACTCCATAGAGGAGTTAACAAAATAGCCAGTATAAATGAAACAGCGGTCAATCCTAAAATGCGAGATAAGTGGAATAGCTCATTCATTGATTTTTATTGCAGCAATATTCAAGCGCAAAGCGCAAAGTTACAGCGCAAAGCTTAAAGCTAAAAAGAAAAAATTCGCTTTGCGCTTTGCGCTTGAATTAGTTTTGAGATTTGAGATTTAGCTTTACGCTTTGCGTTTAGATTCAGGCTATTGCTTGCTAACTAAAACTTATATGCTGCATTTATCCAGTCTATCAATTTTTTCATTTCTTTAAGTCTGTCTTCGCTTTTTAAAATTATAAAAATTAACTCAGAGTCATATTTTTTAATAACAAGTAACATACATTCTCTTGCATTGTCTGTATATCCAGTTTTTCCTCCTAAGATATTTGGAATTTTTCCCAGTAATTTATTGGTATTATTAAGATAATGGGATATTTTTTTATCTTCGGAATATGCCAAAGTTTCTTTTATGCTTGTTATTTTAAAAATTAATGGATGTTTTCTTAAAATATATTTTGCTAATTTATATAAATCGGAGACGGTAGATATATTATTTTTATCATATCCCGACGGATCAGTAAAGTAAGTATTTTTCATTTTCAGCTTCTTCGCTTTTTCATTCATTAAATTTATAAATTCTTGATATGGTAAATTTTTTGAGTGTGCTAAAGTTATTGCCGCATCATTTGAGGATTTGATTAGCATAATATAAAGTAAGTTTCCTACGGATATTTTTTCTCCCAACCTAAACTCGTTATTGTCTATATATGAATTTACTAATTCAGGCGAAATGGTAATAATATCATTTAAATTCATGTTTTCCATAACTATTACGGCAGTCATTAATTTGGTTAAACTGGCAATCGGTAAAACTTCGTTTGGATTTTTTTTGTAAAGAGTTTTGTCTCCAAATGTATCTGATATAAATGCTGACACAGCAGTAATTTCAGGCTCTTTTACTGTCCAGTTGCGGATAGGATAATATGGATTTAATATAGAAGAAAGATAAGTATTTGGTTGTTTTAAAATTCTATGGAATTGTTTATTGTCTTTAGATTGACTTGTTTTATTTCTTTGAGAATTTATAGAAAACTTATATTTAGTTTTTTCTGTAACAGATTTAAAAATATGGTTTAATTCTTTAATTTTATCTAATTTATAAATAAAACCCTTAAAATCTAATGACCTGATATTAATTAAAAGAAAGGGCTGAGCAATAATTAAAAATATAGTTATAACCTTTATCATAGCAATCCTACAATTTTATTATTAACATCAAATCAGCGACATTTGCGCCTCTTTTTGAAAAAATCAAGTCACCTGTTTTTTTAAAAAAGTTATAAGAATTATTATTTTGCAGGTAGTTTTGCGGATTAAGATTCATCTTTTCCGCCTTCTTTTTTGTATGGATGTCCCCTATTGCTCCCGCAGCATTAGTATTGTCTTTTCCGTCGCTTGCTATAGAGATAATAAGAGATTTTTCTGAAATTTTTTCTAAAGCCCCCAAAACCAATTCTTGATTTCTTCCCCCCTTTCCATTTCCCTTAACTGTAACTGTAGTTTCCCCACCTGAAAGCAAAACTTCTTTATTTCTGCATTTATCTAAAAGAATCTTCCCTGTTTCTCTTGCTTCGCCTTGAATTTTATAAGAGTAAATTTTTACTTTTTTAAACCCCAATTTTTTTGCCTCTTTTTTCATTTCTTGTAGTGCCACTTTGTTTGATGCAATTAGAATATTTTTAACATTTTTAAAATATTTTTCATTCTTTGTGGTCTCTATAAGATTTTTCTCAATATTGTATTTCTTTAAGAAATCTGATTTATTTGAATATATTTCTCTTAAAATTTTTTTGGCATCATTTTTACTGGTTTTATCTTTTACAGCGGGACCAGAGGCAATAATAGAAAGATCATTTCCCGGAACATCTGAACATATTAAACTATATATTTTTGCGGGATATGCGAATTTTGCCAACCCCCCTCCTTTTACTCTGTCTAAATGTTTTCTTACAGTATTAATTTCATAAATATTTTTTCCTGATTTGAGTAATTGTTTATTTATTTTCTGAACTATATTTAGATTAACAACAGGATAAGTCAATAAGGCGGACCCGCCTCCAAAAATAACTATAATAACTAAATCTTCTTTTTTGGTATTTTTTAAAAGATTTATAATTTTTTTTGTTGCTTTTATATTTTTTTGAGACGGAATGGGATGGTTTCCTTTTAGGTATTTTATTCTTGAATTAATATTTTTATGTGAAGTATCTATTACTATTCCATCGTCGATTTTGTTTTTTAGGATTTTCTCCATTGTTAAAACCGCATCGGACGAACCCTTGCCAAATCCTATAATAAATATCCTGTTAAATTTATCTAAATTGATTTTTTCCTTTCTGATAAATAGAAAATTGTTTTTTATTTTGATATTTTCTTGAAATATTTTTTTAATAAAAATTGCCTTCATTCCGCTTTCCACTATTTTAAGGGCTTTTTTTCTTAAGTCAGATACCGCTAATTGTGAGAAATTTTTTATCATCATAATTAAATCTCAAATGTCAAAACTCAAATCTCAAATCCAAATCTCAAATCTTAAAATTGAAATGAGACCCTAACTTTGGAGAGATTTTAGTTCTTTTTCAATTTGTAAAAGTTATGGAGAAACTCATCCGGGCTTCGACCTTTTAAAGCAGAATGGATTCGTTTTTGGTTCCAGTCATTG
>JAGGTM010000009.1 GCA_021163745.1 bacterium | reverse complement strand
CTTACTTGAAACCTTTTAAAATATTTGTTAGCATTTTGGCAGGAGTTTAATTTAAAATACGGAGGTGAAAAAATGAAAAGAGTGGTATTGATAAGCTTCGATGATTTCTGTAATAAAATTGAAAAAACAAATTTCTCAACGGAGTTAATAGCTGAAGCTGTAGAAGAAATGATGATGGGAAAAAGGATTGAAGAAAAAACCAAAACAGAGGAAAGGTAAAAAAGAAAAGCAAAGCTCTCCAGCCGGCTAAATAGCCGGCTGTTTTTAGTGATTGATAAAAAAAGAAATTTATGATATGCTGAAATCAACGATTATGAGTTCTCCAATAGAAGAAATAAAATCAAGATTGGATATTGTGGATGTTATTTCCAGTTATATTCGCCTTCAAAAAGCAGGAAGATATTATCGTGCATTATGTCCTTTTCATTCGGAAAAAAATCCTTCGTTTTACGTTTCTCCGGAAAGACAAATATGGAAATGTTTTGGCTGCTTTTTGCCAGGATCTTTAATAAAAACTAAAAATGGATTCCATAAAATAGAAGATATTAGAGTGGGTGATAAGGTTTTAACCCACAAGGCTCGATATATGCCGGTAATAAGAAGTTTATGGCGACCTTATAAAGGAAAAGTAATCGATATAAAAGTAAGAAAATCCAATGAGATTATCTCTTTAACTCCTGACCATAAAGTATATGTAATAAAAACAAAAAACTGTATTTATAAAGGTCGCTTAACTAGAATTTGTCAATGGAAATGCAAAAAAAAGAGTTGCCCTCGTTTTTACTTAAACTATAAAATAGAAAAATTACCTGCCTATAATCTTTCTATTAATGATTTTTTACTCTATCCAATTAATCGAGAAATAAAAGATGTAAAATTTATTGATTTAGAGAAATATTATAATCGGAAAACAAGCAATTTTGGACCAAACCCTGCTGAAATTCCAACTAAAATAAAGGTTGATGAAAAGTTTTTAAAATTAATCGGTTATTATATTGCTGAAGGAAGCAACCATCGTGCTTATATTAGATTTAGTTTAGGTGGAAATGAAATTGAATTTGCAAAAGAAATAAAAAAATTAATAAAAGAAATTTTTGGGATAAAAGCAAGTATTCATAAAAGAAAAAAGAAAAAGACAGGTATTGAAATTACCGCATGTAATTCTAAATTATCTAATATCTTTGAAAATCTTTGTGGTAAAGGAGCTGAAAATAAACATATTCCTTTTGGGTTTCAATTTTTACCTCCAGAAAAACAAAGGGTAATTTTGGACGCAATTTGGAAAGGAGATGGAACTTTCGGCAAAGTGAGTAAATGCAAAGAAAAAAGAATTTACAAATCTATTGGTACTACTTCTTTAGTTTTAGCAGAGCAATTAAGAGATATTTTATTAAGATTAAAAATTGCTCCTTCGCTTTTCGGTGAAGAAGAAAAAATTGATAAAAAAGGCGTTCATCATAAAAAACATTTTACAATTGGTTGGGAGGAAAAATATAAATTGAATTTCACTCATTTTTATGAAAAAGATGGAATTTTGTATTGGCTTTTACCAATAAAAGAGATTAAAAAAAGATATTACAAAGGAGATACATATGATTTAACAGTAGCGGGAGATCATTCTTATGTGGCTACAAATTTTGCAGTATCAAATTGCGGGAAAGGTGGTGATATTTTTAATTTCATAATGGAAATAGAGGGGGTGGAATTTGGAGACGCCTTAAGGATTTTAGCCAAAAGAGCAGGAGTGGAATTGAAAAAAATTGACCCACAATTAAAAACAAAAAGAAATAAGTTATACAAAATATGCGAATTATCTGCTCTTTTTTTTCAAAGACAATTGGAAAGTAAAGAAGGAAATAAAATCAAAAAATATTTAGAAGAAAGAGATTTAAATCAAGATATTTTAAATGAATGGAGAATAGGATATGCCCCTAATTCTTATAATTCTCTTATAAATTTTTTAATACAAAGCGGTTATCAAACAAAAGATATTTTTGATGCTGGACTGATAATAGAAGGAACCAATGGATATTATGACAGATTTAGAGATAGAATTATATTTCCTATTTTTGATATAAATTCACAAATAATTGGCTTTTCGGGAAGAGAAAATCCATATAACCCCAATCCCAATATGGGAAAATACATTAATACTCCTAATACTTTGATTTATGACAAAAGCAAGGTATTGTATGGATTAGATAAGGCAAAATTAGAGATTAGAAAAAATGACAGATGTATCTTAGTAGAAGGACAAATGGATGTAATTTTAAGCCACAAAACAGGAGCAAAAAATGCTTTGGCTTGTTCTGGCACAGCATTAACAAATAATCATTTAAAAATCATCAAACGATATACAAAAAATATATATGTAGGATTTGATAAAGATCAAGCAGGGGAGTATGCTGCTTTTCGTTCAATTGACATATGTATGCAAAATGGATTTAATGTTAAAATTATCTCTCTTCCGCAAGGAATGGATCCCGCTGATTGCATAAAAAAAGACCCGAGGATATGGAAGGAATCTATTGAGAAAGCGGAAGACGTTATGGATTTTTATTTTAACCAAGCATTCTCTAAGTTTGACCCGGATACCGCATCGGGAAAAAGAAATATTTCTGATTTTCTTCTCCCCGTAATTAAAAAAATTTACAATAAAATAGAACAAGCACACTGGCTATCTTATTTAGCAAAAAAACTTAAAGTAGATGAAAAAATCCTTCGGGAAGAGATGGATAAAATAGAATCTTCTGGTAGAATCCAATCGCAAAATGAAAATGAGTTTACAGAAAACAATAAATCGCCCCTTGAATTACAAGAAGAAAGGATTTTGTCTATTATTCTATATAATCTTGATGCCATTAAAGAAGAAATCAAAAAGTATCCAGTGTATATATTTAATTACCCCAAAACAAAGCATATTTTCGCAGAATTAAAGAAATGTCAAGATTTTAGCATAGAAAAAATTAAGAAAAAATTACCCTATGAATTATCTTCATATATGGAGCAGTTATTACTTCAGGCAGAAGTTGAAAATTTAAACGGATCGGATATAAAGAAAGAATTAAAATTTTCTATCAATAAATTAAAGAAAAATTACCTTGAAAAAAAATTAGAGGAATTAAAAATCCAGATTAAAGAAGCAGAAGAAAATAATAAGAGTAGCAAGAAATTAAAAAGTTTATTAGAAAAATTTGATAAATTGGCTAAACAATTAATAGAAATAAGATAAATTATATCAGTTCAAAATATGCCGAGAATAAAGAAAAAGAAACAAAAAAATACCAGAAGAAAAACATCTACAAGAAAGCGAAGCTCAAGAACGGGAAAAAGATACCAAAAAAGAAGGATAAGAAAAACCACTAAGGCGAAGAAACTAAAAACTTCAAAAATTGCTAAAGCGCAAACCAAGAAAAAAAGAAGAATTAGAAGAAAGAGAAAGGTAGTAACTGAAGAAAAAATACAAGAGTTGATAAAAATAGGCAGAGACAGGGGATTCATTACAGAGGCAGAAATTCTCCAAATGTTCCCAAATATAGAATTGGATATTGCCGGCTTGGAAGAGTTATATCAAAAATTAGCCGAACAAAATATCAAGGTGATAAAACCGGGAGAATTGTTAGAAGAAGAAAAATTATCCCCTTTGGAAATAGGAAGTTTTGATAGTGTTCAAGCATATTTACAAGCAATAGGCAACATTCCATTGCTTACCCCGTCTGAAGAAATAGAATTAGCAAAAAGAGTAGCGAAGGGAGATGAAGAAGCAAAAAGAAAATTAACCGAAGCAAATCTTCGGCTGGTAGTTAGTATTGCTAAAAAATATATTGGCAGAAGCAGAAGTTTAACCTTACTTGATTTAATTCAGGAAGGAAATATCGGGCTATTTAAGGCAGTAGAAAAGTTTGACTATAGAAAAGGGTATAAATTTTCAACATATGCTACTTGGTGGATACGACAGGCAATAACTAGAGCTTTGGCCGACCAATCGAAAATAATAAGAATTCCAGTCCATATGGTAGAAACGATTTCAAAATACACACAGACAAAAAGAAGATTATTGCAAGATCTAGGAAGAGAACCTTCTGCGGAAGAAATAGCAGCAGAAATGGGAGAACCTATAGAAAAAATAAGGCAGATACAAAAAATCAATCAAGAAACTCTATCTCTTGAAGCTCCTGTGGGAGACGACGAAGAAGATGCTACTTTAAGCGAATTTATAGAAGACGAAAAAGCAGTTCTTCCATCAAAAGAAGCAGCAAGAAGATTATTAAAAGACCAACTTAAAGAAATTTTAAAAGAATTAAACCCGAGAGAACAGAAAATTTTAAATATGAGGTTCGGGCTGGAAGACGGAGTTACACATACTTTAGAAGAAGTTGGAAAAGTATTTGGGGTTACCAGAGAAAGAATAAGGCAAATTGAAGCAAAGGCATTAGAGAAGATAAGAAAGCACAAATTGATAAAGAAGTTAAAAGGATACTAGATAAAAATTCCAAATTCCAAATTACAAATTACAAACAAATTCAAATGACCGAAATTCAAAACTAAATTTAGCGCAAAGCGCAAAACGCAAAACTCAAAGCTACAACTCAAAGCGCAAAAGTAATTAAATTCAAAATTCAAAGCACCAAATCCTAAACAAATTCAAATGACCAAAATCCAAAATTCAAAACAAATTTATCTCAAATCTCAAAACTCCCGCTCCAAAGGAGCGAGGCTCGCCCAGTAAAACTGGGCGGCCCGCTCCAAAGGAGCGAGGCTCGCCCAGCCCTACTTTTG
>JAGGTM010000032.1 GCA_021163745.1 bacterium | reverse complement strand
ATGTAACATGTAGCATGTAGCAGAAATAGAAGGATTCAGAAATTAAGCAAAATGACTAAACTAACAATGTAAATAACTAAGTTACTTATTGAAAAATGAAAAATCTATTTAGAAATAAAAGAATAACTATAATGGGATTAGGATTACACGGCGGGGGAGTGGGAGCAGTAAAATTCTTTGCCCAGCAAGGAGCAAAATTATTGGTAACGGATTTAAGAAAAAGAAGAGAATTAAAAGAATCTTTAGAAAAACTAAAAGAATTTAATATAAAATATGTTTTAGGTAAACATAGAAAACAGGATTTTATAAATACTGATTTAATTGTAAAAAATCCTGCAGTGCCCAATGATTCTCCTTTTTTAAAAATTGCTAAAATGCACAGCATTCCTATCACTACAGATGTGGCCATCTTTTTCAAATTATGTAAAGCCCCCATTATCGGAATAACCGGAACGAAAGGAAAATCTACTACTACATCTTTAATAGCTCATATATTAAAAAGTAGAAAAAACATAATCTTATCAGGAATCCCAAATACCTCTGTATTAGAAGATTTACCAAAAGTAAAAAAGAACGATATTGTGATATTAGAGCTTTCTTCGTGGGACCTAAATTCTCTAAAATACATCAAGAAAAGCCCCCATATATCTGTAATTACCAATATATTTCCCGACCATCTAAATACATACAAAAATATAAAAGAATATATCAATGACAAAAAAAACATATTTAGATATCAGACAAAGAAAGATATTTTAATTCTCAATTCTAATAATGGTTTCACAAAAGAACTTAAAAAAGAAGCGACATCTAAAACTTATTTTTATGATGGCACACCTCAAGGAGCGGGAAAAATAATAGGAAAATTATATAAAATTCCGGACAAATATATCAGTAAAGCAATAAATAGTTTCAAAGGGCTTAAGGGAAGATTGGAATTAATAAAAGAAATAAAAAAAATAAAGTTCATAAACGACACCTGCGCAACTATTCCAGAAGCTACTATTTATGGAATTAATAGAATATCAAAAAATTCACTAAATAACATAATTCTTATTGCTGGAGGAAAAGACAAAAAATTAAATTTTAAAAAATTAGCGGATACAATTTTAAAAAGGATAAAATTACTTATATTGCTTCCAGGAGACGCAAGCGAAAAAATAAAGAAAGAATTAAATAAAAACAACTATTCAAAAATCAAAGAATGCAAAAATATGAAAAGCGCGGTAAGAATTGCATATAAAAATGCAGAACCGGGTGATTTCGTCCTTTTGTCTCCGGCATCAGCAAGTTTTAATTTGTTTAAGAATGCGTATGAAAGAGGAAATGAGTTTGATAAAGAAGTTTTTTGTTTGGCAAATCGTCTCACACCTTTGTCGTACCAACAAAGATGTGGGAAAAATAAATGAAAAGAAAACCGGATTATATTTTTATAGGAATAAGTGTATCATTGTTAGTCTTGGGACTTGTTATTCTAGCAAGTGCCGGTCAGGTAATAGGACAAGAAAAGTTCAACGACCCTTTCTATTACTTAAAACACCAAATTCTCTACGGTCTACTCCCGGGTTTAATAGGAATGTTTCTTGCATTAAAAATAAAATACACTTTTTGGAAAAAAATATCTTTATTTTTTTTAGTTATTTCATTAATTCTTCTCTGTTTAGTATTTTTCCCAAAAATTGGTTATGAATTTGGAGGGGCAAAACGATGGATAAAAATAGGCAGAATATCTTTTCAGCCAACGGAAATAGCAAAGTTAAGCTTTATAATCTATCTTGCAGGAATATTTAGTAAATCGAGAAAGATAGATTCTTCAACTATAGTTCCGTTCCTAGTGGTGCTTTCTATTTTAGGATGTTTGATTGCGCTTCAACCAGATATAGGAACGCTAGTAGTGTTTGTTACGGTGGGAGCTGTAATATATTTTTTGTCGGGAGGAAAAATATCCCATTTGGTTATTCTCTGTTTAATTGGAAGTCTTATAGGATATGTTTTAATTCAATCCGCTCCATACAGAATGGCAAGATTAACTATTTTTCTTCATCCCGAAAAAGATCCCCAAGGAATCGGATACCAGATAAATCAGGCATTATTAGCTATTGGCTCGGGAGGGCTTTTTGGCAGAGGAATAGGACACTCTTTGCAAAAATGGAACTATATTCCCGAACCGATAGGGGACTCTATTTTTGCTATCGCAGGAGAAGAGCTCGGTTTTATTAGGATAATTCTTTTAATGGGATTATTTTTAGGGCTTACATTACGAGGAATTAAAATCGCCAAAAATTGCGAAGATAAATTTGGAAGTTTACTTGCAGGAGGGATAATTTCTTGGATAATCATTCAGGCATTTATTCATATGGCAGTCGTAACTTCTCTTATCCCATTTACAGGAATTCCTTTACCATTTATATCTTATGGAGGTTCCGCATTAGTCGTTTCTCTTGTAGGAATAGGAATTATTGGAAATATTTCAAAATTTTCCTCTCACTAATTTACGCGAATAACATTAGCGCATATTCGCGCTAAATTAGTGAAAATTAGTGACTCTATGCGAATACTTTTTACCGGTGGAGGGACCGGAGGACATATTTTCCCAATCGTGGCAGTAGCAAGAGAATTAAGAAAAATCCAAGGCGACTTGGAGTTGTTCTATTTGGGTCCATCCGATTTTGATCTCCAACCATTGATTGCTGAAAATATAAAAGTTAAAGTTATCTTTGCGGGAAAATTTAGAAGATATTTCTCTATTTATAACTTCATAGATATTCTCAAAATTCCGTTAGGATTTCTACAGACATTTTGGTATTTATATATTTTAATGCCGGATGTTATTTTCTCAAAAGGAGGATACGGAAGTGTACCGGTTGTGATAATAGGATGGATTTTCAGGATTCCTATATTAATACACGAGTCAGATACAATACCAGGGTTAGCAAATAAACTGGCGGGAAAACTGGCAAAAAGAATTGGAGTTTCTTTCGAAGTTACTAAAAAATATTTTTCCGCCAAAAAAACTGCTTTAGTTGGAAATCCTATAAGAACGGAATTAACCAGAGGGAATAAAGAAGAAGGTAGAAAAATTTTTAAAATAAAAAGCAAAGATCCGGTTATTCTAATAATAGGAGGGAGTCAAGGAGCTCAATCTATAAATGCTATTATTTTGGAGATTTTAATAGAACTGTTAAAAAAATATGAAATTATTCATATGTGTGGTTCAAAAAATTATTCTCAGATTAAAAAATTAGCCATCTTAAATAAAGAGAAAAAGGGAAGTATTTTGGAAAAATATCATCTATTTCCATTTCTGTACGAAGAGCAATTAAAACATGCCTATGCAGTATCTGATTTAGCGATATCCAGAGCAGGTTCGGGTTCTATTTTTGAAATCGCTGCCTGCGGACTTCCTTCCATTATAATTCCCTTGCCATGGTCAAGTTCATCTCATCAAAAAGAAAATGCCTTTACCTACGCAAAGTCCGGAGCAACTATAGTAATAGAACAAGTAAATTTAACTCCACATATTTTGTTAGAAAGAATCTCCTATTTAATTTCTCACCCGGATCTAAGAAAGAAAATGTCAGAATGTGCGTTAAAATTTGCTACACCCGAAGCAGGAAATAAAATTGCAAAGGGACTATTGGAATTGGCAAGTTAGTTTTACCCAGCACCACTTTTGTAACAAAAGTGGTGCTGGGTGCTTCTATAATAAAAAACATGCTAAGTAAAAAAGGCATAAAAAGCGAAGTTAAAGTAAGATTTGCGCCTAGTCCAACTGGACCTTTGCATATTGGCGCAGCAAGAACAGCGTTATTTAACTGGCTTTTTGCCAAAAAAAATAAAGGAAAATTTATTTTAAGAATAGAAGATACGGATATATCAAGATATAAAAAAGAGTATGAAAAAGATATTTTGAAAGCATTAAAATGGTTGGGATTAAATTGGGATAAAGGACCATATTATCAAAGCAGGAGAAAAGAGATTTATAAAAAATATATTAAAAAACTTTTAAAAGAAGGGAAAGCATTTTGGTGCTATCACACTAAAGAAGAACTGGAAGCAGAAAAAAAAGAACAGATGAAAAAAGGTGAGGCGCCAAGACATATTTGCGAACATAAACTCAACTCTCAAAAGTCGGAAGTCAAAAGCGCAATTAAAAATTCGAAATTAAAAGGAATAATAAGATTTAATACTCCAATTAAAAAAATAAAATTCACTGATGTTATTCGTGGCGAAATTGAATTTGATACCAGCTTATTAGGAGATTTTTCTATTGCCAAAGATTTAAACAATCCGCTCTATAATCTAACCTGCGTGATAGATGATTATGAAATGAAAATTAACTATGTAATTAGAGGAGAAGACCATATTCCTAATACTCCAAAACAAATTTTAATTCAAGAAGCACTAGGTTTTCCAACTCCATATTATGCTCATTTGCCTCTAATTTTAGGACCGGATAGGTCAAAATTAAGCAAAAGGCATAATGCAATGCCTATCAACGAGTATAAAAGGTTAGGATATCTTCCCGAAGCATTAATAAATTTTATGGCATTCTTGGGATGGAATCCTAAAAATGAAAGAGAATTTTTTATGTTAGATGACCTAATTAAAGAATTCTCTCTAGAAAGCATAGGAAAGTCGGGGGCAATATTTAATATCCAGAAATTAGATTATTTAAATGGATACTATATTAGACACACCGACTTAAACAAACTAACAAAAATGTGTATACCATATTTAGAAAAAGCGAAGTTAATCAAAAAGATAAAGGATTTGAAATTTAAAATTTTAGAGACAAATGAGATAATAGATTTTAATTATATTAAAAAAATAGTAAAATTAGAACAAGAAAGAATTAAAAAATTAAATGAAATAAAAGAATTAACCGAATTTTTTTTCAAAAAGAAATTAAAATATAAACCAGAGCTTCTAAAGTGGAAGAATATAAGTTTAATTGAAGTAAAAAGAAATTTAGAAATACTAGAAAGAGAAATTCTTAAAATAAAGAAAAATGAATTCAATGAAAAAAAATTAAAAGATATTTTAATGCCTTTAACAGAAAAATATGGCAGGGGAGAGATCTTATGGCCATTTAGAGTGGCGTTATCGGGTAAGAAAGCATCACCGGGCCCCTTTGAAATAGCAGAAATATTAGGAAAAGAGAAAGTCCTGGAACGAATTAGAGAGGCGAAAAAATTATGCGAAGTTTCTTCCTAATGTAGAAGCCCAGCACCACTTTTGCAACAAAAGCGGTGCTGGGCTTCTATCAGCTGATGCCAAAAACTTACCAAAATTTACAAAATTACTCTGCTATAACCAGAGTAGCGGAGCGAAACTCCGCGATAAAATGCTCTGCGATAATTGCGAAGCTCGCTTTGCTCGCGTCGCTATTCCTATTTATCTTACCCGTTATAGTTAATGGCTCGCTTATTGATGATATTAACAAACAAATAAAAGAGACAGAAGAACAAATGACAAAATTAGAAAAACAAGCACAAGAGTATCAAAATGTTATTAACGAAAAAAGAAAGGAAATTAAAAGTTTACAGAATGAAATTGCCACATATAACGCTAAAATAAGAAAATTAGAAGCGGAAATAAATTGGACTGAACTAAAAATTTCCCAAATAAAACTAGAAATTATCCAACTAAATTATAATTTAAAAAAAACAGAGAAGGATATATCAGGACAGAAAAATAAACTGGTAGAAATTTTACAAGCTATAAATGAATACGACAAGGTCTCTGATTTAGAAATTATTTTGCAAAGTGAATCATTGTCCGAGTTTTTTAATCAAAAAACATATATTGAAAATTTACAGAAGGCAGCGCAACAGGAATTGGAAAACTTAAAATATTTTAAAAATAAATTAATCTCAGACAAACAAACAAAGGAAGAGAAGAGACAAGAACTAGAGAATCTGAAAAAAGATTTAGAAAACAAACAAAATTCTTTAACTAGTCAACGTTCCTCAAAAAAAGCACTATTAAAATACACAAAAGGGCAGGAAGAAAGATACCGGGAGATGCTTTCTCACATTAAAAAACAAAAAGAAAAATTATTGGGCGATATTTCAAGATTAAGAAAATTGAAATCAAAAGAATTAGCGAAATTAAAGAAATTACAGGAAAAGCCCCCAAAAGAATACTGGGCATCATTAAATTGGTACTACAGACAAGATGACCCTCGATGGGCAAAAACTACCATAGGACTGACAGATTCTACATTAGAAGATTATGGGTGTGCTGTCTCGTGCGTGGCAATGATTCTAAAAAAAAGAGGTATTAATATAACTCCAAAAGAATTGGCAAAAAAACCATTATATTACTATGATTTAATCAATTGGCCTAAAAATTATTATGGTGTTAAATTGATTAAAAATACATTTCACAGAGGAGTAGATTGGCAAAGAATTGATAATGAAATTAAAAAAGGATACCCAGTGATTGTATTTATAAGAGCAGATGGTAAAGGAGCAGGTCATTATGTAGTTATTCACCACAAAACAAAAGAGGGAAGATATGTTGTTCATGATCCTTTATTTGGCTCCAATATCTACTTGGATTCTACAAGAGTATATATTTCCAATTTATATAAAACCACCACTTCCATTGACCAAATGGTAATCTATCATTAAAATAAAAAGAGGGGAGAGAGCATATTCTTTTTCTCTCTTCTATCTTGAAATCCACCATAAACTTCGTTTAATGTAACTTTAGCGAAGTATAGTGAGGTTTTTCAAGATATAACACAAAATACTACCCTGCTATTATGAAAAAAAGCAATAAACCAATTATACAACATATAAATAATTTTTTAGAATATCTAGACATTGAAAAAGGATTAAGCAATACTACTTTAGAAAACTATACTCACCTACTCTCAAAATTTTCAAATTGGTTAAAAGAAAATAAATTAAAAAACCTAAAACCGCACCAATTAACTCCTGAAGTTGTGTGGAAATATAAAGTTTACTTAGCAAAATGCATCAACCCTGCCACAAAACAACCACTAAAAAAATCTACGCGTAACTATTATCTTATTGCATTAAGAAATTTATTAAACTATTTTGCAGATAGAGATATTGTTTCTCTTCCAGCTGAAAAAATAAAATTAATAAGATTAAAATCAGAAAGGGCAATTAAATTTTTAACTTTGGAGCAGATAGAAAAATTACTTCTTGCTCCTGACGACTCTACAAAAACGGGTATAAGAGATAGGGCTATTTTAGAAACTTTGTTCTCTACCGGTTTAAGAGTAAGAGAATTGGTAAGTTTAGATAGAAATCAAATAAAAATTAAGCCAGATACCAAAGAATTGGAAATATCTGTAACCGGTAAAGGAGGAAGAATTAGAACGGTTTATTTTTCCGAAAGAGCCATAGAGGCATTGAGAAATTATTTAAAGACCCGTGATGACAAAGAAAAAGCGTTATTCATAAGCTACAAAGGACCAAAATCCATTGCTCGATTAACTACTCGTTCCATAGAAAATATCATTAAAAAATACTGCGTTTTAGCTGGAGTGCCTATCACTACCACTCCTCATACTCTACGACACTCCTTTGCCACCGATCTTCTCTCTCAAGGAGTGGACTTAAGAACAGTACAGGAATTTTTGGGCCATAAAAACATTTCTACTACGCAAATTTACACGCATATCACCTCTTTAAGATTAAAGGAAATACACAAAAAATTTCATAGCGGCAAAAAATTAAAGAAATAAGAAACTTCGCTTTTTGTAAAAACTTTTCTTAGCCGCGTTCTGTCTACGCACTTCCTCGTTTCAAGCTTCAGGTTTTAGATTTCGGGTTTCGAGCTTCAGGTTCCGGGGCTCAGGTTTCGGGCTTTGGGCTATTGTCATTTTTTGAAAAACAAATTATAATACAATAGCACTGCTCATCTTCACTTCAATATGCGTCTATCCTACTCTGCCCTGGAAACATTTCGTACATGCCCATTGCAATTTAAATTGCAATTTATAGACAAAATAAAAGTTCCGAAATCAAAGGAAGCGATTTTTGGTTCTATTATCCACGAAACATTAAGAATGTTCCATGAGCCGGCACACCCTTATCCCCTATCTGAGGATGACTTGTTAAAATACTTCACGCAAAAATGGGATCCTTCTGTTTATGAGGACCAACGAGAAGAAGCGTTTGCCTTCCACGAAGGAATTCAAATATTGAAAAACTATTATGCCCAAAACAAAGGGAAGCAACTTAACATTGTAAGTTTGGAAACCCCATTTGACGCGCCAATTCTTTATAAAGGGGAACTTCATCAGATAACAGGCATAATTGACAGAATCGATAAACTTCAGGACGGAAATTTTGAAATTATTGACTACAAAACTAGCAGAAAAATGCCCGCCCAAAAATCAGTAGACGAGCACTTGCAATTATCTGTTTATCATTTAGGGATAGTAAACAGATGGCCTTCATTGGAAAAAGAAAATCGTCCGGTAAAATTAACATTATATTTCCTAAAACACGGAGAACAACTATCCACTATTAAAACCGCCGAGCAATTAAATGAAACTAAATTAAAAATATTAGATATTATTGAGCAAATAAAGAAAAGCGATTTTAAGCCGAAGCCAAATCCATTATGTGATTGGTGTGCTTACCAACAATATTGCCCTCTATTCAAACATAAATTCATAAAACCATCAATAAACGAAGAAAAAATAAATAATGTAATAAAAGAATTCTTTGAAATTAAATCAAGACAAGAAAAAGATGCAAAAAGAATGACTGAATTAAAAGATATAATCAACAGATATTTTAACGAACATAAAATAGAGAGAATATTTGGAGAAGAAGGGTATATCACAAGATTATTCCAAAAAAGATTCGGTTATGATATCAAAAAAATAAAAGAAATTCTGACTCCATTAGGAAAATGGGAAGAAGTTCTTACTATAGACCAAAGTAAATTAAATAAAATAATAGACAGCCTACCCTATGAAATTAGAAGAAAAATAGAAGAAAGCAAAAAAATAGAGAGAGAATTTATTACTATAACCGGAACAAAATCTAAAGATGTAAATAAAGATGTTAGAGGTTAGAAGTTGGATGTTAGCAGTAATAAGTTAAATAAAGATAAAAATAAAAATAATAAAACATATCTAACATCTAATATCTAACCTCAAACTTCAAAAAAATGTCGAAAACAAAATCTGCAGGTTCAACTAAATTAGGGAGGGATTCCAGGCCAAAATATTTGGGAGTTAAATTATATGACGGAGAATTTGCTAAACCCGGAGATATTATTATAAGACAAAGGGGAACAAAATTTGTGCCTGGCAAAAATGTAAGAATAGGAAGCGATGATACTATTTATTCTGTAGTAAAAGGAATTGTTAAATTTACTACCAAAAGGATAAGAAAATTTGACGGATCGAAAAGAATCGCAAAGGTAGTAAATGTAGAAAAACATTAAAAAAATAGATTTAGGAATTTATTAATAAAATTAGTTGGAAATTGCTGCTCTAATAAATTCCCTAAATAAAGGATGCGGTCTTACTGGTCTGGATTTAAATTCTGGATGAAACTGACACCCCAAAAAGAAGGGGTGATTTTTTAGCTCAATGATTTCCACTAAATCTCTTTCGGGATTAACTCCAGAAATTACCAGTCCATTTTCTCTTAGTTCTTTTCTAAAACAATTATTAAATTCATAACGATGCCTGTGTCTTTCCGAAATATTGATACATCCGTATGCCCTTTGTGCTAATGTTCCGCTTATTAGTTTGCACGGATAAGCCCCCAATCTCATAGTGCCTCCGTATTTTTTTTCTTTAATTTTTAATCTTTGCTCCGGCATTAAATCAATTACTGGATATTTGGTGTTTTTGTTAATTTCTGTTGTATGCGCATTCCTCATTTTGCATACATTTCTAGAAAACTCCACTACTGCTAACTGCATACCATAACATAATCCCAAAAATGGAATTTTATTTTCTCTGGCGAACTTTACTGCTATAATTTTTCCTTCTATTCCCCGAGAACCGTATCCTCCGGGCACAATTATCCCGTCATAATTTCTTAATTCCTTAACTTTGCTAGGATTCTTCTCATAACTTTCGGAATCAATCCAATGAATTTCAGGTGTTCTTTTAAAATACCAACAAGCATGCTTTATTGCTTCAATTACAGAAATATAAGAATCTATCAAAACGAAACTTCCGGTAGTAAAATATTTTCCGCATATTCCAATTTTTACCCTCGGATTATTGGGATTCTTTATAACTCTCACCAACCTTTTCCATTGAGATAATCCTTCTCCTTTTTTGCTTCTTAAGCTAAACTTATTTAAAATCCTCAATCCCAATCTATCTTTCTCAAAATTAATTGGAACTTCGTATATAGTTTCAATGTCAGGAGCGGAAATAATATTTCTTTTGTCTATATTACAAAAAGTGGCTATTTTACGTTTTCTCGGTTCGTCCAAAGGGACTTCCGAGCGCGCAATAATTAAATCCGGCTGAATTCCCGCTTCATTTAATGTCCGTGCTGCATATTGGGTTGGTTTTGTTTTCATTTCTCCTATCATCTTCGGAATTGGCAGATAACTCACCAAAACAAAAAGCACATCCTGTGGATGTGTTAAATGCATCATTCTTGCTGCTTCTAAAAATAAAAGATTTTAATACTCCCCTACTGTCCCTCCTATTTCCACTAACACAAAATCTGCCTTTGCTTTTCTTCCCGCTCTCTTGATTCTTCTAATTACTTCTTCTGGGATATGAGGGACCACCTCTACACACTTTCCATGATAACCGAGATTTCTCTCCCTTTCAATTACTGCCTGATAAACTCTCCCTGTGGTCATATAATTATCTGTGGTAATATCCCTATCTAAAAATCTTTCATAATTCCCGATATCTTGGTCACATTCAATTCCGTCATCGGTCACAAAAACTTCTCCATGTTCAACAGGATTCATTGTTCCTGCATCTACATTTATATACGGGTCTATCTTTATAGCGGTAACCTCAAATCCCTTTGATTGTAATATTTTTCCGATAGAGGCAGTAGTAATCCCCTTTCCGATACCGGACATTACTCCACCAATAACGAAAATATATTTCATTGATTTAGTTATTTAAAACTTATTCCTCTTGTTCAGTAACAATAATTTTGATTTTACTTTCTAATCCATGAGGCAGCTCAACTATCACATCATACTCCCCTATCTCCTTAATAGCTTTTTCCAGTTTTATCTGCTTTGGTTTAACATCAAACTTTTTTTCTTTCAGATATTCGCAAATTTTAGATGAAGTAATCGCCCCGAAAAGCTTTCCATCTTCCGATGCCTTAACAGGAATTTCTAATTCTAACCCGTCTAAATTGGAAGCCAATTCCTGATATAACTCCAATTCTTCCTTCGCTTTTTCTGATTCTATTTTCTGTCTTTGTTCTAATTTCTTTAACTCTCCTTCGGTTGCTAAAACTGCCAATCCTCTGGGAATTAAAAAATTCCTGGCGTATCCATCTGACACCTTTTTTACTTCTCCTGCCTTTCCTAATTTTTCTACATCTTTTAGTAAAATAACTTTCATATAATTTAGCAATTAGCAATTAGCAATTAGCAATTAGCAATTAGCAATTGCTAATTTTTATAATTGATTAATATCTTATCTCAAATTTTTCAAATTCTCCGGTTGGCTCTTCCCATTTCAAATCTACTTTTTCTACCTTTGCCAGTATAGGTCCATTATAACACCAATTAACCAATTCATTCAAGTTTTCTTCCTCTCCTTCTGCAATTATCTTTACGCTACCGTCATTTTGATTGATAACATAGCCAACTAAATTTAATTTTCTGGCTTTTCTTCTGGTAGAATCTCTAAAAAATACCCCCTGAACTCTTCCATAAATTATCAGTATAACCCGTTTTTTCATAATGCTAAAGATTTAATAATTAAAAAATGCTAAATATGCTTTAAATGTAGAATACAAATCTGCTTTGTGGGAAATTTCAAACGGCGCATGCATAGATAATAATGCCGGCCCGCAATCAATAATGTCCATATTATGCCTTGCCAAAAACATAGCAATTGTTCCTCCGCCCCCAATATCAACTTTTCCCAAACCGCCTGTCTGCCAATTAACCTTCGCCTTATTAAAAATATTTCTAATATAAGATACATACTCCGCGGTTGCTTCTGAAGTATAAAACTTCCCTCCTCTTCCAGTGTATTTTTCTATAACTACCCCCGCGCCTAAGCGCGCAGTATTTTCAGGGTCAAAAACAGATTGGTAATCGGGATCGAATCCGCAAGTCACATCACCCGATATCGCCTTAGATAAAGACAACGCATCACGTAAATAATTCTCATTATATTTCCTCCTCTGAAAATAAAGTAATTCTCCAATAAAGTCAATAATAAAATTAGATGTGGCTCCGGTTGCCCCTTCGGATCCTGTTTCTTCTCTGTCTACCAAAGCAACTACACGAGTTTGATCTGAACCAGTTGCCTCAAATAAAGCATTAATCGCACAAAATGCACAGATTCTATCATCTTGACCATATCCGGCAATAAAAGACGAATCAATACCCAAATCACGACAAGGACCCGCGGGGACAACCTCTAAATCTGCTGAGATTAAATCTTCTTCTGTTATTTTATATTTTCTGTTTAAAATTTGTAAAATATTGTTTTTTATCTTTTCTTTCCCTTTTCTAACTCCTATGCTTCCTATCAGTAAATTTAACTCCTCTGCTTCTATGGCATTATATAACGCTTTCTCTAACTGCTTTCCGGAAAGATGCGGAAGTAAATCAGTTATCATTAATACAGGCTCATTTTCTTTATCTCCTATTTCTATATTTATAATTTTACCATTTTGTCTTACTATCACGCCATAAATTGCCAAAGGGATAGCGGGCCAATGATATTTCTTAATCCCTCCGTAATAATGCGTTTTTAAAAATGCTAAATGCTCTTTTTCGTACAAGGGCTGAAGCTTTAAATCTAAACGAGGGGAATCAATATGCGCTAAAATTAATTTTAATCCATTAAGAATATCTTTTTTCCCTAAGTTTCCCAAAATAATACTTTTGTTCCTGTTGATACTATAAAACTTTCTGTTTCCTCCAATTTTGAAATTGGATTTTTTGAATGTATCTATTTTTTTATAATTCCTTTTTAATGCTTCCTTTTCTACCCACTCCACAACCTTCCTCTCTGTCTTGTTTTGAGTCAGAAACTTTTTATATTCTTCCGCAAATCTAAATGCTTGGGAAATTGTCTTTTTGTCCCAAATATCAAAAGCAAACTTTTTTTCAAAAATAATTTGATTTGACTTTTTTCTCATAATTCAAATAATTTTCTGAGCTATAGCTAACTCTTCATCAGTTTTAATAGCAAGAATTTTTGTATTTTTCAAGAGAGTCAAATCTTTTACAATCATATTTCTTATCTTAGAAGACCCATAACCAATGGTGCCTGAAAAAACTATTACATCTACTCTTTTTAGAATTCCAAAATATGCACAAATATATTTTTGAATTCTATACACAAAAATATCTAATGCAAGTTTTGCTTTTCTGTTTCCTTTTTTAATCTCATTTAAAACATCGGTCATTTCTGAAAATCCACATATTCCTTTAATACCGCTTTGGTAATTCAAAATATGATTAACCTTTTTTACCCCCTTCAAAGAAGTCAAATATAAAATAATCCCAGGATCTATATCTCCACAGCGTGTCATCATTACCAATCCCTCTAAGGGGGTAAAACCCATAGAAGTGTCTACAGGACACCCATTTTTTATAGCAGTAATAGAACTTCCTCCTCCCAAATGGCAAGTAATCAAATTTAACTTTTCTAAAGGTTTATTTAACTTCTTTGATGCTTCTTTTGCTAAATATTCATGAGATATTCCATGAAAACCAAATCTTCTAAATCTATATTTTTCTCTTATACTTTCAGGAATTGCATAGGTATAAGATTTTTTAGGAAGATGCTTAAAAAATCCTGTATCAAATACTGCTATATTTACGGATTTAGGAAAAATTTGTCCTGCTATTTTTATCCCTAAAATATTAAAAGGATTATGCAACGGCGCAAACTTATTTAGTTTCTCTAATTCTTTTAGAACTTCTGGAGTTACTTTCACAGGATCTTTAAATTTATCTCCTCCATGCACTACTCTATGACCTATTTTACTTATCTCCGGATATTCCTTTTTCAAGCTTTTAATTTCTTCTGTAAGCAATTTTCTATAATTTCCTTCAAAAGAAACCTTCAATTTATTTTCCGCTTTCTTTTTTAATCTCTTTTCTTCAAAGAGTTTCCACTTAATAGATTGACTTCCGCAATTTAGAATTAGAAACATAATTAAAATTAAGCGCAAAGCGCAAAGCTCAAAGCGCAAAAGTAATTAAAAAATCCGAAATCTAATCACCCAGCCCTAAAGAAATTTAGGGCTGTGGCGAAATCCGAAATTTTTCACCCGCCCAAATTTTGTGAAACAAAACTTGGGCGGGCAGGCAATGACCAAAATTCAAATGTTCAAAATGCCCTCCCCCACCTTAATCCTCCCCCTCCCTCTGGGAGGGGGAGGACATAGGAGGGGGAGGGGGGTATCTGTTTTGAACATTTGGTCATTTGAAAATTCGAATTTGTTTCGAATTTCGAGATTCGAATTTCGAATTTATCTAAGTTTTAAGATTTGAGATTTGGATTTGCCGCCCAGCCCTACTTTTGTTCCAAAAGTAGGGCTGGGCGAACCTCGCTCTTTTGGAGCGGGAGATTTGAATTTTGAGATATTTTAATTAGCTTTAAGCTTTAAGTTGTAGCTTTGCGCTTTGAGTTTTGCGCTTTGCGCTTGATACTATCAACTCCCCTTCCCCTATCTTATCTATCCCTGCTGCATTTCCTTCGTCAGTATCAATGTGCATAGTCAAAGTATAATTTTTATCTATTCTTATAGCCACTTTTTCAAAAATTAACCCCCTTTCTCCTTTAACTTTCACTTTTACTACATCATTTTCCTTCAGTCCAATTTCTTTTGCGAAATCGTCCGAAATATGAATGTGTCTTTTCGGAATAATTACTCCTTTTTTCAAAATCAGTTCTCCTTTAGGTCCTATTATTTTTATTCCTGGAGTTTTATCTAAATCCCCGGATTTTCTAATAGGTGGTTTAATTTTTAAATGATAAGCGTCTGTTAATGATAGTTCTATTTGAGTATAATTTCTGCATGGCCCTACTATTCTTACATTAGAAATTTTTCTTTTCTCATCTTCCAATGAAACTAATTCCACAGTTTCTTCAGAAGAAAAATTTCCTTTCTGAGAAAGTTCTTTTAATTTATGCAATTTATAGCCTATTCCAAATAGCTTCTCTAAATCACTTTTTTTTATATGAATATGGCGAGCAGAAACTTCAATAGGGATTTTCATGATTCAAGCGCAAAGTTAATTAAAATCTCAAATCAAATCTAAATTTTCAATTAGATATTCTTGGAATCTTGAATTATGAATCTGGAATTAAGGTTTTGATTTTGAACTTCTAAACTTTCCTGATTTCTGATTCCTGATTCATGATTCATGATTCAATTTAGGATTCATTTTGAATTGAGATTTTAGACTTTAGATGT
>JAGGTM010000047.1 GCA_021163745.1 bacterium | reverse complement strand
ATATAACCGTTGGGATAATAAAAAAAGAGTTGTTTTTCATCATTTTCCTTAAATATTCCGATTCAAATTCTATCCGTTCCATTTGCAATCTTGGCAGAATCTCTTTTTCTCTTCCTTTTCTTTTTATTTCTTATTGATAAGCGAGGACAGAGTCCTCGCTTATCAATTCTCATCTTTTTGGTTTTCTTTTTTTATTATATATAAGATTAATGATAAAGGCTTGGATAGACTTAATTCCCGCGTCAAAACCTGATTTATTAATAGCTCTTTGCTAACCACTTTACAAACAACACAGTACATCGCCCATTAACTTTATAAAGTTACATATCTCGCATGCGATTTTTCTCAATTAAGGAAACTTAATACCATAAACAAAAGTCCTCTTATAAGAGGACGAAATCAAAAAAGAAGACCGATAAAAATCAAATTTCCGCGCCCGACTTGCCTGACCTTGGGCGACGGAGGATTCGAACCTCCGACCTCCCCACTAATTCTTAGCAGTGGACGATTATCAATAATAGTCGAATCTACCTACTTTGAGAAGAAATTCTAATTTCTCCCCTGTACGGGTACTGAAACGCCCGCATAGAGGAGTGTTTTTTAAAAATTTATTGAGACGGAAAAACGATAAATTAAGTCTTTTCTAAATACAGAGTATCATAAAAAAATAAAAATGGGCGGCTAGAGAGTCCTTTCTTTGCCGCCCTTAGAAGAGCTAATTTAAATATTAGTTAGTTAGTTATTAGATAGAAAGAGGTAGATGCAAGGACTTTCGCAAAACGCGCAACCAGTTGTTGCTTTCTTGGACACTTTTTACTTCCTTCTCATACTCTTTCTCGTTGTATTTTATATTGTTCCAAACCTCTGTCATTTGCTGTTGTTTAAACTCAGCACCTGAGACTCGTCGAGGCTTGTTTGGAACATAGCTGCAATCAGACTTAATGCTAATCTTAAGTTGGTCAATCATAAATTGTTTCAACTTTTCATGGTCAGGCGTTGGCGGAATCCAAGCTTGAACTTGAGCAAGCATTCTCTCATAGCGCTGGCGAATTTGAGTATTCCTGGCAATAATCTCATTTCGTCTACGAACAGCTTCTTGATACGCTTTCTCCGCTTCCTGTTCGGCTTGCTCATCATCCCAACTTTGAATTTCTGCTAACCTCTGTCTAGCTTTTTCCAGCTTCTTTAGATGGTAATCTGAAGGTTGAAATTCTTCTGGAATAGGAGCGTCGGGCAATTGATCTCTTATCAGGCTTAACTCAGTCATCGCGCGAGCACATTTCAATACAAACTCCTCAAATGTTACCTCCTTTTCATACAAATCTTCTGTAAACTGAGTAGGCATATTATCACCTCCTTTTTTTATTGCATATAATACATCCGATACTTAAATTCGTCAAGGAAATGTGCTTGATAAGTACATCTGAAAAATCTTTAAAAAAAACCGGAAGAAACCGTACTATTTCCAACAAAAAAATTGCCTGGAACTGGCAATCTCTCTATACTTCTTAGCTTCTTTTTGGCCAGTGAGACCTAGGGACGCGGCGAGTCTAACAAAATATCGCGTACGAAAAATTAGATAAATCCAATCTAGTGGGCAGGGGAGGACTCGAACCTCCGACCTCTGCTTTACCGCGCCCGACTTGCCTGACCTTGGGCGACGGAGGATTCGAACCTCCGACCTCATCTTTATCAGAGATGCGCTCTAACCACTGAGCTAGTCGCCCATTATAGCAAGTCAGGCGGGCGGGTCAGAGCAGCGTTCTAACCACTGAACTACCTGCCCAAATTAGTGGGAACAATCTAACTACTGGGCTAATCGCCCGTATATGGCAAGTCAAACAGGCAAATCAGAACAGCGTTTTGACTACTGAAGAACTATCTGTCCAAACTTTAGTGCGGGTTAAAGTCGCAGCGTAGAATTTACTTCATCTTCTTTCTAATAAATGCAGGTATATCCCAAATATCTGATTCCTCATCTGGAACTAAATTCTTCTGTTTCTTGTCTTGTTTGCCCACAGATATTTTTGGTGTACTTACTTCGCCCAAAACTGCATCTACTTTCTTTTTCTTCTTTTCATTTTCAAATCCTGTAGCAATTACGGTAACCTTAATTTCTCCTTTCTTCAATCTATCATCCTGAACTGCACCAAAAATGACTTTTGCTTCGGGGTCTATTGATTCTGTGATTATCTTAGCTGCGTCATTTATTTCCGCCATGGCTAAATCAGGACCCCCCGAAACATTAAATAAAACTCCTCTTGCTCCTTCAATGGAAATATCCAATAAGGGAGAATTAATTGCTAACTTTGCTGCCTCTGTTGCTCTGTCTTCTCCAGTGGCCCTTCCAATTCCCATTAATGCAGAGCCCGCATCTTGCATTATCGCTTTTACATCTGCGAAATCAACATTAACAATTCCGGGCATAGTAATTAAATCAGATATTCCCTGCACACCCTGACGAAGCACATCGTCTACTATTGAAAAAGCATTATTTATGCTAAGTTTTCTATCAATAACAGAAAGTAATCTATCGTTCGGAATAACAATTAAGGTGTCAACCCTTTCTTTCAGCTGCTCCAATGCTTCTTCTGCAATACGCGCTCTTTGTATTCCTTCGAAAGAAAATGGTTTTGTAACTACTGCCACAGTTAAAGCCCCCGCATCTTTTGCTGTTTCTGCCACAATGGGAGCGGCGCCGGAACAAGTTCCGCCACCTAATCCTCCAGTAACAAATACCATATCCGAACCTTTAACTACCTCATGAATCTCATCTCTATTTTCTTCCGCTGCCTGCCTTCCAATCTCAGGATTCATTCCCGCTCCCAAGCCTTTAGTTAAACTTTTTCCAATATGAACTTTTGATGGAGCAGAGGTATGATGTAAATCTTGTGCATCGGTATTTATTGCAACGAATTCTACTCCGTGAATTTTATAACTCATCATTCTGGAAATAGCATTACATCCGGACCCTCCAACTCCAATAACCTTTATTTTCGCAAATGTTTCTACATCTGGTTTTAATTGCGGCATACTCGGGAATCAAAAGTCAAAAACCAAAAGCCAAAAAAATTGACTAGTGATTCTCAACTTTGATTTAAATCCCCCTCCGTAAGTTTTTTATTATCATATTTCGTTAAAAAAAGCAAGAGCAAATCCCGCATCATAGTTATCAAGCCGTGGTATGGGACAATCTTAATACCATAACCCTGCCTGAAAAATCCGTAATAATTTCTTAAAATTTTGAATTGAATGTTAAACTATGCACAGAAATAACAAATAACAAAATTTTTAAGGTAAAAATCCTTTTAATATTCTTTTGATTTTACCAAAAGGAAGTTTTATAAGCGAAGAGATAGCTTTTTCTTTGCGTTTTGTTTTTAAATTTTCTTTTGCCAAAAAAATCAGCCCTAAAGCAGTAGCAAATCCGGGGTCATCAACTTTATCAATTAAACCGTTTAACGGAAGTGGGAATCCCAGTTGTACAGGAAGTTTTAACTCTCTTTTTGCCAAATCCACCAATCCTCTTATTTTTGCTCCTCCACCAGTTAGCACTACTCCAGCAGGAAGCAATCCTGCTCTGTCTACTTTTTTAAGCACTTTATTGGTCAACTCCAGTATCTCCGACAACCTTGCTTCTATTATTTGAGAAACTTCAAACAAAGAAACTTTTCCTTTCTCCTTGGATATTTTTGATAAGTCAAGCATATCTTTCTTGTTAACTTCATATGAAGTCGCCCATCCGTATTCTGTTTTTACTTTCTCTGCTGTATCAATATCAGAACGGAGTCCTATGGCAATATCATTGGTAATATGAGAGGAACCAACGGGTAGAATATGCGAATAAATCATCTCACCTTCTTCAAATACAGAAATCCCAGAAGTTCCTCCTCCAATATCCAAAAGCAAAACTCCCAGTTCCTTCTGATGGTCATTTAGAACAGAATAAGCGCTGGCTAACGGAGCAACAGCCATTTGACTTATTTCCAATCCCGAAGAGGTAACCGCTTTAATTAAATTTTTTACATATGGAGTGAACCCATAGATAATCAATGTATCTACCTCTAATCTAATTCCCGTCATCCCTATGGGGTCTTTTACTATTTCCTTATCTACAGCAAAATTCAAAGGAATTATATGTAAGGTCTCCCGATTGGAAGGAATAGAAACCGCAGAAGCGGCCTGAATTGCCCTTTTTACATCTTCTTGAGATATTTCTCCGTCCGCTCTAGATACTGCTACCACCCCCTTAGAATGACAGCAGGAAATATGAGCGCCGCCGACACTTAAATACACTTTTTTAATAGAATGCCCTGAAAACTCACTTGCTTCTTTAATGGCTTTTCTAATCCTTTTTGAAACTTCGTCCACGCTTACCACTATTCCTTTTCTCATTCCAAAGTTTGGAACACAAACTGCACCTATAATATTTGGTTTAGGGTTATCTTCTTTTATTTTTCCAACAACTACCCTAATATTGGAAGTTCCAACATCTAAACCTGTTATAATTGTTTCCTTAGGCATTATATTTTAGTGTTTTTATAATTTTAAAATAAATTCAAAATAAACTATTGATGCTTGTTCTTCTAAACTGCTTTTAATCAATATTACTACCCCTCAATCTGCTATCCCTGTTATTTTTTGCAGATATAAAAATTAATTTAGGATTCTAACTGGGATTCTAATCCGTTTGTCAAGTTAACGAGTCAGAGCTAGAGATATTTTTTTATTTTTTTTATTACCATCTGAGGAGTAAAATGTGCTTTAATTAAAAAATCTGATGCTCCTAATCTCAAGCCTTTTTCTACTTCCTGTTCTTGGCCCAAATTACTCAAAATAATTATAGGAATTTCTTTGGTTTTAGGATTCATTTTTGCTCTTTTCAAAATTTCAAACCCATTTATCCCTGGCAAAATAAGATCTAAAATTACTAAATCCGGCTTTTCATCCTTCAATTTCTTAATTCCGCTTATTCCTTCCGAAGCGCTAATCACTGAATATCCTTCCTTCTCTAATTTCTTAAGTAAAATATTAAGAAAATACTTATCGTCCTCAATGATTAAAATTTTTTTCATATCTTTGATTGCAGATTACCAAAGATTTTTAATTGTTCCACTTGAAAATATAAAAATCTCAGCAATCTGTAATCTAAGAAATAGGTAATTCAAACCAAAAAGTCGACCCTTCCCCTTCTTTGCTTTTGAAATATATCTTACCTCTATGTGCCTCTATAATATTTTTTGTAATAAATAAACCTAAACCAGTTCCGTAAGGATCTTTGAGCACCGCTTTTTTCCCTCTAAAAAACTTTTCAAAAATTCTTGACCTCTCTTTTTTTGGAATGCCTATACCACTGTCTTCTACTTCTACTTTAATCCAACCATCTTTCTTGCCTATATAAATACTTATTTTTCCATTAGAAGGTGTATATTTTATGGCATTATCTAAAATATTTGAAATTGCCAACTTCAATTTCTCTGCATCTACTTTTATTTTCGGAAGGCGATCCTCCGGCTTGATAAATTTAAATGTAATATTCTTTTTATCTAAAACAACTTTTCTTTCTTGTATAATCTCTTCTATTAAATCTTCTATAGATTGCGGGGAAAATTTTGCTAAAAATTTTCCTTCCTCAATTTTAGACACATTTAATAAATCATCTACCAATGCAATCATTTGTTCATTTGCCTTGTAGCTGTTTTTCAAAAACTTTATCTGCTCAGGAGAAAGCTTTCCTAGCTCTCCGTCTAAAAACATTCGGAAAGTCCATTTGATAGTAGATAATGGGGTACGCAATTGATGCGCTGCTATAGATATAAATTCGCTTTTTAATTTTTCTATAAACTTTTCTCTGGTAACATCATGAATTATTTTCAAGTTCCCTATATACTTATCAGAAGGATGATAAATGCCTATGTTAGTTACTTCCAGCACCTTCTCTTTTGGTTTTTTGATGGTTAAATATTTTGTCTTGGGAATAGGAGAAGTAAATTTTCTAAATAAATAAAAAACTTTACTTAATATGCTTTCTTTGCTAATAGAATCAATGTTTTTTCCAATAAAATCTTTCTTATTAATATTTAAAATTCTTTCTGCAGAAGGATTAATTAATCTTATTCTATGATAAGAATCTGTCATAATCAAGCCGTCTGTAAAATTTTCTATAATTGTAGATAATTGTTTACTTTTCCCTTTAACTTTTTCTCTTAAACTCTTTGCCAGCTTTTTTAATTCTTTATTTGCCTTTTTTATTTCTTTTGATTGAGTTAAAAGAATATCTCTTGCTATCAAAATCACT
>JAGGTM010000010.1 GCA_021163745.1 bacterium | reverse complement strand
TTGCTGTAGTTGCTGATTTTGTGTTTGTAGTTTCTTATTATAAGATTTCTGCCATAAATAAACTCCGCTTCCTACTATCAAACCAGTAATCAAAATTACCAAAAGAATTAGAGAAAAGTTGTATTTTGTAGATTGTTCTTGATTCATAATTTCTTGATTTTATGTTGATATTTTTTTTTAACCTTTTAAAATTCTCAGATTGTAAATTGTCAAATAAATTATAATTTAGTTTTTTACAATTTCCTGATTTCTATTATCACACTTTATGATTTAATTCTCCCAGTTAGATATAACCAGTTCATCGCTTTAAAATTTAAATTCCTAAATATTTCTTATCCTAATTTATTCCAAAAATCTGAAAGTAGAAAGAATATTCTCTAACTTGCTCCAAATTTCATCTTCATCAACTGGCTTTATGCCTAAAGAAGGATCGTAAGTTTCAATATTACTAATTGCTAAATGCAAAGCCATTTCATAACACATATTATTATGAAAAGTATGATAAACTCTTGATTTTATCATTGTGCCGGCAGCAGCACTATCTATCAATCTTTTATACCAAATAATTCCATTAATAACTTGGCTTTCTGTCATTTTTTCTACAACTTGATTTCTTTCTACTTTTTGACAATCTGATAAGTTAGCAATATCTGGATCATAAGATACCGTAACCCAAGCACCTTTAAGATTAGTTCCAGAATAAGCAGTTTTAGAAAGTGCTACTGATACATTAGGGCTAACTGACCATAAACCTGTTCCACTATGATGACTTTTTAGAAAACTGCCAATAGGAAAATCAGGATAATCGCCTTTATACAAAACAAACTCTTTAGGATATTTAAATTCAAACCCCCAAGGTTTATGAGGTTGCAATTCTTCAAAAGGCTTCTCTTGATATGTCTTCCAAACAGTACCTGAAACAATACTAAAATAACTATCACTGGAATCATTTAGGAGCCTATCATTTGCATTTTCAACCCGAATTACATATTTATCTCCTGGAGTAATCTTTTCTTTTACCCAAGAACCTGCTCCTGGTTTACATCTTACCATAGATAAGTTATCTATCACAAATTCTCCCTTTTCTGCATCAATGGGAGAATAATTGAGATAACAACTTTCAGGAGCCATGTAATCTATTAATAAAACATTCACTTTTTCTACCCCCATACTTTTCCACTTAACTTTATAACTTTGTCCCAATGTCCACTTTTCTCCACCATTAGGATAAAGAACGGTAATGGAAGGTTCAGAAGGAATTTCAGTTGGAGGCAAAGAAGTTGGGGTTGCTGGAGTTAACTGAGGCAAAGGTTTAGTTTCTTTTTTCTGCCAATAAAAAACACCAATGGCACCAGCCAAAATAACAACACCAATTAAAATAATTATAACATTCCTAAATAATTTAGATTTTTGAGAATTAGAAAAAAATTGTTTTTCTGTTTCCATAATTTTTATAGTTTGAATTCTGGCCCTGATTACATATTACATTATTTTGTTTTAATTTACAATTAGTAAACTGTGGATAATTTTTTGAACTAATTTCTTAGGTTTTATTTTATTAAAAGTAAATAACCGAGCCCTAATTGTTTGAGCGTTGAAATTAAAATTTTTCTGACAACTATAAGTCACAGTACTAAAGGTATCAAACCCCTAAAAGGAGTTTGGCTAAATTAACTAGAATCTCTATCTGTCACCCTTGCCCTAAAAAGCCAAAGACGGGCTGGAAAAAGCTAAAGAAGTTTTCCAGAAATAGCTTCTTCCAAGAATGAAATTCCTGATATTTCGTGAATGATTTTGAGTTCTTGTGGAACAATGGTTTAGCACAAAAAACTGTTCTTTGAATGTAATTATTCACGAACAAGTAAAAAGATTTACTGGTGTGCTCAGGAAGAAATCTGTTTGTTTTCTACCTTTCAAGAAAAAAGATTAAAAAAGACAATATAATTTTAAATAGAAAATTAGATAAAAGAAATTTCCGAAAAAAATCCTTTTCTTGGATTTATTAAAACCAACTTCTTCCTTCCAAAAAGGAAAACATCGACCGGCTCGACTCTATGAATTTAAAAAAAGAAAACCAATGTTCGTTGAAATCCTTTAATCTCTGATAATAATCTTAACATATTTTAATCCCTAAAACCAACACCCTTCTAATCTATATATAAAATCTTCAAAATCGTTCCAAAATGAGTTCGTATCTCAATCTATGGCTCCGCGGGGAGGACTCGAACCTCCAACCCACTGGTTAACAGCCAGTTGCTCTACCAATTGAGCTACCGCGGAATATTAAGTTTTGATTTTAGAAATTCTCGTCCTACTCCTGATTTTAAGTACTTTTCCCTCTCGCGTGCTTCTGTGCGAGTGTTTACTTTTTCAAAATAAACTAATGTAAATGGTCCTCTGTAGCGAGTAGAAGGAGTGGAAAATTTTCCTTGATTATGCTGAGTAATCCTTCTCTGCAAATCATTAGTTATCCCAGTGTAAAATTTCTTATCCTTTTTGCTTTTTAACACATAAACAAAGTACATTTTAATTTAGATTTAACAGCCAGTTGCCCCGCCTTCGGCGGGTAAACCCGCCTTCGGCGGGTAAATCTCCCAATTGAGCTACCGCGGAATATTTGTTTTTAATATAATACAATAAACAATGGAAGTCAAATTTTTATTTATTTGGATTGTTTATTTTCTTATCCGATGGATCAAATAGATTTTTGGTTCTTGCAGGTAATGGCTCTTTGGAATCAGAATATAATGACTTTTTCCTTTTCTTGTATGAAATCTCTGCTGGAGAGGACAAATATTCCACTGCTATCTGACAAATATACATTCCCGGATACAATGCCACTGGTAAGTTTGACTGATTACTGATTTCTAAAGTTAAAGTTCCTTCATAACCAGGGTCAACATAGCCGGCAGTATGCACCAAAATCCCCATTCTTGCTAATGTACTTTTGCCTTCTACTCTTAATACTAAATCATCAGGAACTTCAATGTATTCTTTGGTGTGGGCTAAAACAAAATTGTTAGGGTGAATTATAAATGAATTTCCATCCTTTATCTTATAGGTAATAATAAAATCTTTATCAGGAATCCCCTTTTTGGTGTCTAAAAGATGCTGTTTAGTTATATCAAACACTTTAAAAATATTTCCCAGTTTTAAATCAATAGAAGCTGGACTAATTTGATCCGAAGAAATTTTTGGTTTAAAAATCAACTTATTTTCCTCTATTATTTTTTTAATGTCTTTATCTGATAGAATCATATTAATAAATCTCTGAATGATAAACAGTGGATAATTTTTATCTTTTTGTAACCTGCTTTACTATCCACTGTCTATTGTCAATTTATTATACTCATTTTCTTTCCAATTATAACTATCTACTAACCCTAAAATTATAACAAATAAAAGAAATACCTTATCATTCAAAAGCACTACATCAAATAAATTATAAGCCAAAACCCAAATAAAGTAAAACATAAAAGAAATTGCAAAAATACCGTATATAGTATTAGAGTTTTCTTTATAATATATTGTCCACAACTTTTTCAAAATTAGATAAAAAATAAAAATTAAAACAAATAAAGCAAAAATACCCATTTCCGCACATATATCTAAATAAAGATTATGCGCAGAAGCTCCTTTTTTTGCTGCGGAAATATCTTCTTTTAAAACTACTGGATAGTTCCCTAAACCTACTCCTAAAAGAGGATGCTTTAAAATAGAGTCAATGGTTGAAGAAAGTATTTCTAACCTGCTTTTGGCAGAAATTTCAGAAAAATCAGTAATAGTCCTTGCTCTTTCAAAAACTAAGTCAGGAGAGGAATCTAATGACCTTCCCTGCGCCTTTTGAGATAAAGATAAAAGCAAAGATGAAACTGGGAATAAGAGCAAAAAAATAATAAATGAGGCCAGTAAAATTCTTGGAGGTTTTATTTCATTAATATTCGCTAATTTAGCACGAATAACGCTGACATTAATTCTAAGCCATGATACAATTCGTGAAATTAGTGAAGAATTAGCGCAAACTAGTGATATTGTTAAAGGAACTAATACGCTAATCCATATTCCTCGGGAGCCGGATAAAATAATACCCAACAAGGTAATCGCAAGCGATAAATTATAAATGATAAGTTTTTTTCTGCCAGAATTTTTATAATAAGACATCAAGCTTATAAGCGCAGGTATGCTCAATATTAAAAATAATCCAAATGAGTGAGAGTCAGGAAATACAGAAAATATTCGTAAAGTAGGCGAGGCATTTCTATAATAAGAAAACCATGTATTTGAATATGATAAAAGTGAAGACAACGCCTTTCCATAAAAAATTGGAATTATATTTTTTGCCCAGAACTGCCAGAAAGTATAAAGCGGTATAAAAAATACAGAAATAAACTGAGAAAAACCTATAAAAGTAATTATTCCCGAACAAAACACAATTGATTTTAAAACATTTAAAAATCGCGACTTTAAAATAATATTCCACTTGATTACAAAATAAAGCATAAAAGCATTAATAAAATAAAGAAGTTTTTTTACTCCCGCAATTGGAAATGAGGCAAAAATAATAGAAATTACGCCTATAAAAAGAAATATCAGAACTGAAATAAATATTGGTGATTTGATTTCTTTTCTTATCTTTTCTAAAGCAATCCGCAAACCCAGCACCATGGCTTTACCCCGCACCACGGCTTGATGGCCATGGTACGAGGTAAACAAACTTCTCAAAAACAAAATAACCAAAAGAATCCTCCATATGCTCATACAATCAAAATTTTCTGTAATGGGAAGAGCAATAAATAAAGGAATCAAACAAATAAAAAGGTAAACACATCTAATCAAAGGGGCAAACAAAAAATAAAAAACTAAAATCCCTGCTAAAAATAAATTAGCATCAATAGGCAAAACTCCGATGCCAATAAAAAAAACGACTAATATATTTAGCAAATAGATAATAATGCATTCAATGTTTTTTCTGCGCATTTTTCCCAAGAAAATTTTTTCACTTGCTCTATTCCTTTGTCTATTAAATTTTCTCGCAACTTTTTATCAGCCAAACCAGTATAAATTGCATTAGAAATTTCTTTTATGTTATTTGGATTTTTTACAAAAATAGCGCTTTCCCCTACTACTTCGGGAATAGATGCAAATGGAGAAGTAATAACAGGAGTTTTGCAAACCATCGCCTCTAATAAAGGAAGCCCAAATCCTTCGTATTCAGAAATGTAAATAAACAATTCTGACAAATGATATAAATAGAACAAATCATTTGAATTTATAAAATTATATCTTAAAACTGCTCTCCTGTGGAGAGTTTTATTTACTTTTTTTATCAATCTATCAATATCTACAAATGGAGACGTTTTGTTTTCTCCTACAATCAAGAATTGTAAAGAATGTTTAAAAGATTTTTTCTTTTTTATTAACAAACTAAATGCTTTAATAATTTCCGGAATATGTCTGCGATTGAAAATCGTGCCTATGTATAAAATAAATTTACCTTCAATATTATATTTCTTTTTAATTAAATTTTCCTTCTCTTTTGAAATCTTATTAGAAAAAAAACAATCATCTACTGCTAATGGAGTAACTAAAATTTTTTCTTTATCTATGTCATAGAATCTTATTAGTTCTTTCTTAGTAAATTCAGAAGGGACAAAGATTGTTTTTGCTTTTCTGGAAGAAATTTTAGAAACTTTTTTTAACAAAATTTTATCAGCAAAGTTTAGTTTATATAAATCCGGTCTTGCCTCATAAATTATGTCATGAACAGTCAAAGCAATACTTCCATTATAAAAAACGGGCGCAATATAACCCGGACAAAATAAAACATCTACTCTGTCTCTCTTTGCCTTCTTTCTTAAAAGCCAATGCATAAAAAAAGCATTGGAGAATTTACCGTATTTTAGGAGCTTTAAATCAAACTTTTTCCCTAATTTCAAATCAAGGGGAATTTCTTTTCTAAAATATAGAATAAATCTTACATCGGGAGGCAAAACAGTATTCCATACTTTTAACAGATTTGATAAATATCTTCCTACTCCTGTGCGTTTTCCCTCTAAATAATGAGAATCTATGCCTATTTTTCTCATAGTGTTTAGTTAGCCCATAGAATAGTCCATGAACTAAAATATGCCATTCTGTTAAAGGATACAAAAAGCCCTACTTTCTCCAAGAAGAAGAATTAATGTAGGACTTTTTTGTTTGTATTTTTTTACATATTTTCTCCTTCTGAAGAATCACTTTTTTCTTCTGAGCCGCCCTCTTCACTTCCCTGAGATTCTGATAATTCTGTTTCTCCTGTGGAAACCTCACCTTCTTCTTTCTTGCCTCTTGAAGTAATCCAGTAAACCAAAGCAATCACCACAATAACAGCAATAATAACGTATACCCAAATCATACATTAATGAAATGCCCCTGACTTATCACAAACTTATAGTTGGTGATAAACCAAAGAACATTTCTCGGTTCATATACTGTAATGATATCATATAAAAAAAACAATTCAACTATTCATTCTGTGGATAACTAATTTGTATTTTTTCGTATATATCTCCCGCCCCCATCAAAATACATAAATCTCCTTTATTAAGATTTTTATACAAAAATTTATGCACTTCTTTAATATCCATAAAGAATATTTCCTTTTTATATTTTAGTCTTTTCCATCTTCTCAATATGTTATCAGCCAACTTTTCTGAGTTTATTTTTCTTTTTATATTTAGCGATTCTCTGCCAGGGACAGAAAAAATTGGAACTAAAATAAGTTTATCTGCCTTGTCAAACGACTTTACAAAATCTTTGAATAAAAGGTATGTTCTTTTGTATTGGTGCGGTTGAAAAACCACCCATAAAGAATTTTTGGTAATCCTCTTAGCCATACTTAATGTAAGTTTTATTTCTGTAGGATGATGTGCATAATCATCGTAAATTTCTGCCCCATTTATAATTGTTCTTAAATCAAACCTTCTCCATACTCCATTAAAATTCTTTATTGCTCTTTCAGAAATTTCTTTGGGAATTTTTAAAATTTCACTTACTTTTAATGCAGCAGAAAAATCATCTCTTAACTCTCTAAATTTTGGATTTATATCGCGAAAATTCTTTCCCGAAAAAAAAATTACTCTACACTTTGCACTCTTAACAATTTCTTTTAAATTCCTATCTTCTTTATTCACCACCAAAAAATCATCCTTTTTCAAATGGCTAATATATTCAAGAAAAATTCTCTTAATGTGAGACAAATTTCTAAAGTAATCTAAATGCTCCCTCTCTAAATTTAAAAGAACCAAAATTCTTGGCCAATAATTAAGAAATGAAGAGCAATATTCGTCCGCTTCTATTACTAAAATCCCATTTGAAGAAATTTCCGACTTCAATTTATTAGATAGATTTACTTTTCTAAAGTCCGGCCTTCCTCCTACCGCAAAGTTACTATAATTAAACTCTTTTATCTTTGTGCCTACAATTACAGTGGGATTTAAACCTGCTTTATCTAAAATAAGTGAAATTAAAGATGCAGTAGTGCTTTTTCCATGCATTCCCGACACCGCAATAGTAAATTTTTCCTTGGTTAATTTTCCTAATGCCTGAGCATAACTAATACAAGGAATTTTTAATTCTTTTGCCCTTTTAATCTCCGGATTGTCCTTTTTTATGGCTAAAGAATATATAACCAAATCAATATCTTTGGAAATATTTTTTGCGCAATGGCCGCCTAAACCCAAATCACTTCCGGTTACAAAAATTCCCTTACTTCTAAAATATGAAGCCAATGCCGACATTCCTATACCTTTGATGCCGATAAAGTGATAGTGCATGATAGAATTAAACTCAAAGTGTATTAAAATCTCAAATCAAATCTAAATTTTCAATTAGATATTCTTGGAATCTTGAATTATGAATATTGAATTATGAATTATGAATGAATCTAGAATTATGAATCTGGAATTAAGGTTTTGATTTTGAACTTCTAAACTT
>JAGGTM010000086.1 GCA_021163745.1 bacterium | reverse complement strand
AGTTCATAAGGCGATTTTGCCCAATAATGAAATTGTAGCAGTAAAAGTTCAAAGACCGGGTATTAAAGAAATAATTGAATTAGATTTAAAAATTTTAGAAAACTTAGCCGGGTTTTTAGAAAATCGTCTTTATAATGGTTGGGTTTACCAACCAAAACTAATAGTGACCGAACTTAAAAAAGCAATAGAAAGAGAAATTGATTTTACTAATGAGGCCTATAATTTTGAAAGATTTAGAATAAATTTTAAAGACATTGAATATATCAGGGTGCCCAAAATTTATTGGGAAATGTCAACTTCTAAAGTTTTGACTATGGAATTTATAAAAGGGACGAAAGTTGATGAAATTACTCAAGAAAAATACAAAAATGTTTTTGATGCAAAGAAAGTTGCCAAACGAGGAGCCAAGGCAATTCTCAAGCAAATTTTAGAAGATGGATTCTTCCATGCCGATCCCCACCCGGCTAATCTTTTAATCCAGCCGCCAGCCACTATTGTAATGTTAGATGTCGGAATGGTCGGCTATTTAGACAAAGAAACAATTTTTAAGTCAACAAAATTGCTTAAGGCGGTTATTGATAGAAATTTAGAGCAAATTATAAATTGCCTTGAAAATCTAGGTGTGGTTGTTAAAGAAGTTGACAAAAATTCATTTCGACAGGACTTAAAAGAATTACTTGACCGTTATTTTGGATTTCCTTTAAAACATTTAGAGATTAAAAAAATCAGCGAAGATATGCTAAAGGTAATGGTTCAACATCATTTGTCTTTGCCTTCTAGTTTTGTTTTGATGTTAAAAGCTCTTTCTATGGAAGAAAGTATCGGCAAAAAACTTGATCCAGATTTTGATATGATTTCTACTGCCAAACCTTTTGTTAAAAAAATTTTGCGAAGAAAATTTATGCCTCAGGAATTGTTGAAAAAAAGCAGTATTTTATTTCAGGAAAGTGTTGAATTAATTGAAGAGTTGCCTGAGGATTTAATTGATATTTTGCATAAATTTAAAGAAGGCAAATTAAAATTTAATTTTGAACACCGAGGCCTGGAAAAACTAGTAAGAGAAATTAACCGTTCCAGTAATAGGATTTCATTTAGTTTAATTATTGCCGCTTTGATTATTGGTTCTTCTTTAGTTTTACAGCAACAAGTTGGTCCTTTTATTTTTGGTTATTCAGCAATAGGGATTGTTGGTTATCTTTTAGCCAGTTTTTTAGGTTTAGGATTAGTAATTTCAATTTTAAGTTCAGGAAAGTGGCGATAGTAACCCAGCGCCACTTTTGCAGAAAGGGTGGTGCTGGGTGGCAAAAGAACTGTCAAACCCTTGACAGTTTTTTATTTTGCCTATATACTTAGATTATCTAATAGTTAGATTAACTAAATATTATGCCTAAAACTGATAAAATTAACTATTTAATATCCCTAATGTTTAATACGGGCCGTCTCATTTATAGGCAATCCCATAAAAAGGACCGCACTAACATTTTTTCTTTTTTGCAGTTAGAGGTATTAAATTATGTGCTTGAAAACAAAGAACCGCTAATGAAAGATGTAGCCAATTTTTTATGTATTACCCCTGCTTCTGCTACCTCCCTTATTAATAGATTGGTTAAGGCAGGAATGTTAAAACGGCATTTTGACAAAAATGACAGAAGAATTATTCGTCTTTTTATTACTGCCAAGGGTAAAAAAGCGCTTAATAAAGAATTTAGAAAATCTTCTCTCCGCTTGCGTAAGATTTTGACAAAACTTAATCAGAGAGAACAAGAAAATCTTATTAGAATATTTCAGAAACTTCAAAAAATATATAGCAATAAACAAGGATATGAAAAAGTTAAATAATTCAAACAATTTAATATTTGCTGCAGAAAACGACAATCCGAGAAGAAATTTTTCTGGGCAAAGAATAATTTTTCTTTTATCAATAGCCGCTATTTTAATCGGCGTGGTTTTGATTTTTTCCAGTGTTTTTGGATTTAATCTGCCTTTGTTTACCAATATAAAACAATCTTTGGATTTTCAGAAAGACGAAGATTTTACAGAAACCAAGCTGGCAGTTTCCGTGAAGACCGAGAAAATTTTTCCTAAAAATATTTCTCATAATATTTCTGCTTCCGCGGTAACTAAACCATTAAATGAGGTTAAGGTAAGCCCTAAAATGAGCGGCAAAGTGGTAGCTTTATATTTTAAAGAAGGGGATTTTGTTCAAGGAGGTCAAGTTATTGCTCAGTTGGAACAGGACCAAACTTTGTTGGCTAATTACAATACTGCTTTTAATAATTATCAGATTGCTCAGAAGAATTTAGAGCAGACATTGCTTTCAGCTCAAAAAGATATTGAGGCGGCCGAAATTGGTGTGACTACTGCTGAGGAAAATTTAAAGGCGGCTAAGCAAAATTTAGAAAATACACTTAAGCAGACCTCTGTTGATTTGTCCAATACTTATCAGACAGCCAAACAACAAAGTGATTCGGCTTTGCTTTCGGCTAACAATGCCTTAACCACTATCAAGTCAATTTTGGATAGTTATAGTTATTCAAAAACAGGAACTTATTATGAAGGATTTCCTACTTCTGATTCTCAATCGTTTTATGATTTGATGACTTCTTATCCAAAAGCAAAAAGCGCTTATTATTCAACTCTTGATTATTATAATTCAATTAAACAAAGCGATAAGCCGGCGGAAATAGGAGATTTATTAAAAAAAGTGGAGGATCTTTTAGATAAAACATCAATCGCCTTAGATGATATGAGAAGGGTATTGGCGTCAGGTATTACTAATTCACGAATGACAGCAGGTCAGCTGGAGGCAGCGAAATCCAGTGTATATGCTGCCCAAGCGGCTATCGATGGTTCAATTACCGGAATTCAAGCTATAGAACAAAAAATTGCCTCTTTAAAAATTGGCAGAACAACTGCTGAGGATTCAGCTCGGTCAGCGGTTGACTTAGCTGAGAAACAATTATCCAGCGCCAAAAAGAATCTAGAAGGCATTCAAGCCAAAGCCAAGATTCAAATTAACTCAGCTAAAGCCCAATTAGAAGCGGCTAAAGGCCAATTGGATGTTATTTCTGCTCAATTAGCTAATACTATTATCACTGCCCCTGTTTCCGGTATCATCAATCAGGTTTATACAGAGACAGGAGAGATGATAGTTGCCGGACAGCCAATAATCGACTTGGTTAATATCAAGGGCATAGAAATCGAAGTTTTTTTAACAGAATTTGATATTGGCAAGGTATTTGTGGGACAGAAAGCAATAGTGAATTTAGCCGCTTATCCTAATGAGGAATTTGTAGGAAGGGTTTACTATGTTAGCTCAGTGGCTGATCCAATAAGCAAGAAATTTTCTGTTAAAATTCAGCTAGAGAACAGAGACGGAAGAATTAAAGCGGGTATGGTGGCTCAAGTGCGGATTATTACTTATGAAGAAGAAAATGTAATTACTGTCCCAAGAAAAGCCGTATTTATTGAAAATGACCAGGAGAAGATTTATTTAATTAATAAAAGTTTGTCTTGTCCTATTGATAATTTAAAGCATTGCGCTCAGATTGAAATAAGAAATATTAAAACCGAACCGCTTGACGAAAATGAACTAAAAGTTATTGAAGGATTGTCTGAAGGAGAAGAGATTATTATTAATGGGAATTATGATCTAAAAGAAGGTGAATTAGTGATAGTTAGAAATCAATAATTCTTAAGAATTTAATCTCAAATGTCAAAACTCAAATCTCAAATCCAAATCTTAAATCTCAAAACTTAGATAAATCCGAATTTCGGATTTCGGATTTTTCTACTGTATTTAGATTTGAGATTTAAGATAGGATTTGACATTTGACATTTGCCGCCCAGCCCCACTTTTGTTCCAAAAGTGGGGCTGGGCGAGCCTCGCCCCCTTAGGGCAGGAGATTTGAGATTTTTTTAATATGAAATTAACAAATATTTCAGTTGAAAGACCGATTACCGTTTTGATGATTGCTTTAATCATTGTTGTTTTGGGCATTTTGTTTTTTAGCAAACTTGGTTTAGATTTATTGCCGGAAATTGAGTATCCGGTAGTTTCGGTAGTGACTACTTATTCGGGAGTAACTTCGGAAGATATTGAGGAACTTTTAACTAAACCAATAGAGGATATAGTTAGTACTATCAAAGGAGTGAAGTCAGTTAAGTCTTTTTCTCAAGAGGGTCTTTCAGT
>JAGGTM010000085.1 GCA_021163745.1 bacterium | reverse complement strand
TTTACGGAATAAATCTTCATAATAATTCTTTGGTCTTGTTTGACAGATTTTCTCTAGAAAACGCAAATATGGTTGTGTTTGGTAAAAGCGGGGCTGGAAAAAGTTATGCAATAAAAGTTGAAATTCTTCGTTCCCTCTCTTTGGGTATAGATGTAATAATTATTGACCCTGAAAAAGAATACAAACATTTAGCGGAATCAGTAGATGGAAGCTTTATAGACATTTCTTTAACCTCTCCACACCATTTAAACCCATTCGATTTACCTATTCCTGGGCCAGATGAAAGTCCCGTTGATGTCTTAAGAACAAATATTGTTAATTTGGTAGGGTTGTTTAAAATAATATTAGGAGGATTAACCCCAGAAGAAGATGCAATAATGGACAGAGCCATAAATGAAACCTACGCCTTAAAAGACATTACCCCCTTATCTAACTTTTCCAATATTACTCCTCCTGTTATGATGGACTTATATAATGTATTAAGGGGTATGAGAGGGGCAGAGGGGCTTGCTACTAGATTGGAAAAATATGTATTCGGAAGTTATGCGGGATTTTTCAACTCTCCTACCAATGTAAAACTGCGCAAAAATCTGGTAGTATTTTCTGTAAGGGACATGCAGGAAGAATTAAGACCTGCGGCAATGTATATAGTATTAAATTATATATGGAATTTAGTACGCTCTCAGAGAAAAAAAAGGATTTTAATCGTAGATGAAGCATGGTGGCTAATGAGGCACAAAGAAGGAGCATCATTCCTTTTCTCGATTGCAAAAAGAGCAAGAAAATACTGGCTTGGGTTAACCACTATCACGCAAGATATTCCGGATTTCCTCTCTTCGGAATACGGAAAAGCAATTTTAACTAACTCTTCTTTGCAACTTCTAATGAGAATGTCTCCTGCGGCTATGGATATTGTAAGCAAAACATTCAACTTAACTGACCAAGAAAGATATATGCTTTTAGAATCAAATATTGGTCAAGGTATATTTTTTGCCGGATTAAAACATATTTTAATGCAAATAGTCGCTTCTTATGCAGAAGACCAGATTATTACCTCTGATCCAGCCCAGCTTGAAGCAATAGAAAAAGCAAAACAGGAGCTGGCAGAGGAAGAAATAAATCCTTATTGATTTATAATTACAAAAAAATTTATTTTATGAATAATAAAATCAAAATAATTTTAATCTGTATCTTTTTAGGGGGGTTATTAATTAATTTTGCGAAAGGACAAACTACTATTTCCTATTCTACTTCAACCTCTACTTATTTTACATCTTCTACATCAACTGAATTCACCTCTCTGCCTTCCTACAGCGAAGAGCAAAAGAAAAAAATATTAGATTATATAGAAGAAAAATACGGACAAATGTTAGACCCTAAAACAAGAGAGATTTTTATGAATTATATAAAACAAAAACTAGAAGGTAAGACATTAATGACTCCTCAGTCACCTGTATTCAAACTAATTGCGCCATCAGAAGAAAAAAAGGAATACGAAAACGATATAACTCTAACCTGGTCAACAAATACTTATGTGCCGTCCGGTTATTCAGGAAAACCGCTTCCTGTTAGAGGAAGCAAAATAGAAGTAGTAGCAAATATAGAAACTAAAAAATTAAATCCTAAAACATTATACTATCAATGGTCATTGGATAATCAAATAAACAAACGAAAGTGCGGCATAGGAAAATCCACATTTAAATTTACAGCAACATTAAATGACGGAGAAAAACATATGGTTAAATTAGTAATAAAGAAAGAAGAACAAGAAATTGCAGAAAAGTATCTTTTTATTCCAATTGTTTGCCCACAAATAGTATTAAAAACTATAAATCCGGTTAAAAAATCTATTGGCAAAATCACTGTCGGTTCTTATGAGAAATTAAAACTTGCAGCTATCCCTTATTTTTTTAATACAAAATCTCTATCAGAACTTGATTACAAGTGGACTTTTGAAGGAAGGCCGGCAAAAAAAATAACTACAAAAAATCCAAATATACTAATTTTACAAGTACCAAAAATATCTACTTCGGAAATAAAAACTCTCTCATTAGAAGTAAAAAGTAAAAGCAATAAAATTAAAATAATAAGACCTGTATTTTTCCAACCATGAGACAAGCAATTATATTTTTTATATGCATTATTATAATATTGTGTTCAATTACCCCGGTTAATGCCGATTATAAATTTACCTTGAAATATCCAGAAATTCACGGATTAAAACCTGGGGGAGGTATTTTAAATTATATTAAATATATATATTTTCTGGGGCTATCTATTATAGGGGTAGCTGCCTTATTTGCTCTCGTTTATGGAGGGTTTATGTATATAACTTCTGATGCAATAACATCAAAAGAGGAGGCAAAAAAATGGATGTTAGGAGCAGCAACAGGTCTTTTATTGGGGCTTCTCTCTTATCTTATCCTCTTTACTATTAATCCTGATTTGGTAAAATGGGAATTAAATATTCCAGAAACTCCAGCAGGACCCCAACCTTCACTACCGGAAGAAGGAAGCTTAATCTGCAGGTCAGAGCAAGGATATCACTATGAATGGCCATTGGAAGGAGAATGCGATATATGTAAAAAAGGACTTAAAACAAAAAATAAGGATTGTGAAGAAAAAGGAGCGAGAATGTGTGAAGTTCCTGGCCCTATTAAAGACAAATTTTGCGAGGCACCGGTCTGTTGTTATGAAAATACTCATTTAATATGTGATGAAAACCAAATGTGTAAAAGAATAGAAGGAGCAGGAGAAAATGAATGTGTTAATGAAGGTCAATATTGCAGTGATTGTAATATGCCCGGTAAATGCACAGAAGAACAATGCACAGGCAGTTGTCTTCCTAAAGAAAAATGGAATAATCAATTATGTAAATGCGTTAAAAATCCTAAGTGCTTTACTCCGAATGAATGCACAGAAGAAGAATGCGCTCCTGACGGAAAATGCGGAGAAAATCTTTATTGGAATGCATCTACATGCAGATGCGCTTCTCAAGCATTCGCCTGCCAGAGTGAACCCGGAAAGCAAAGAATGTGCTTAGATGCTTGTACACAAAGATTCCCTATTTCTGTTTCCAGCCTTACTTGCCCCGAAAATCAAATCTGCTGCGAAGAAAGCGAATGTCAAATTAATGGATATTATTGCTATGATTCCTGCCCCCAAGGATTTACTCCTACAACTACTTATAGTTGTGGGACAAATTATGTATGCTGCGAATTTTCAAACCAATAATCTATGTCTAATTCTAAAAAAATTTTAATAATTTTATTTATCCTGCTTTTTATAGCAATAGGAGTGCTTTTGGTATATAATTTTTTATTAAAAAAAACACCCTCTGAAAAAACACCGAATAAAAAAAATTCATATCATTATGAAGAAGATGTTCCTCCTACTGAAAAAAGAATAAAAACAATTTCTAAGGAACCAGTGGTTTCTCCGATTGTTGAAAAAGACAATAAAGTTAGGTATTACTCTGCTATAAATGGAAGATTATGGGAGTGTGATATAAATGGTAATAATTTCAAGCTGATCTCTTCCAAAAACCGAGAGGGCCTTATTAAAGTTTTATGGTCACCGAACAAAACTGAATCCATTCTTATTTTCTCTGTAAATGATAAAATAAAAAAATACTTTTATGATTATGCTACGGATAGATTAAAAGAACTCTCTTCAAATATAAAATGGATTGCATTTTCTCCTTCTGGAAATAAAATTGCCTATCAATATATAGATGAAAAATCAAATAATATCAGTATTGCTGATCCTGATGGAAGCAATTGGCAAAATATTCTTCCTACTAGAATAAAAGATTTGATTGTAGAATGGCCATCTTCTGATAAAATTTCTATAAGAACAAAACCCAGCGGATTAGCACAAAGTGTGCTTTACGCTATTTCTGTAACTGATTCTTCTATTACTAAGATACTGACCGACATATACGGATTAAGTATTTTATGGTCTCCTACAGGAGATAAGTTCATCTATTCTTCTACCAATAATTCTGGCAAAAATTTAACCCTTAAATTAAGAGATAAAAATGGAAATATTTCAGATTTAAATATTGTCACTTTGCCCGAAAAATGTGTATGGTCAGTTGATAATAAAACTTTATATTGTGCAGTCCCCAAAATTTTACCGAATAAAGCAATTTTGCCAGACGATTATTACAAGGGACTAGTTTTAACTTCAGATGAAATTTGGAAAATAAATACCCAAACAAAGGAGAAAAGCTTAATCACAGACACAGATTACGATGCCTCCTCTCTTCTTTTGTCTCCTTATGAAAAATACTTATTCTTTATAAACAAAAAAAATGGATATCTTTATAGATTGACGCTATAAACCCCATATTACGGCTTAAGCGCAAAATGAGAAGTTTAAAGTCCGGAAGCATAAAGCCTTGAAAAGCATGAAGTACGAAGCACGAAACGCAAAATAAGCTTAAGCGCAAGGTGATTTTTCTTTTGAATTTTTTTGTTTATTAATTAATTTTTCAAATTTTTTGACTTTACACTTTTCCTCTATGCCACAGCTATTGGGCTTTGCGCTTAAATTCTTTTTTTGCTATTCCACAAAACAAAATAATCCAAAACATTATACATAGGTCATTTTTCCAATATAAAGTATCTACCAAGCCATGGGATAAAATATAAATCATTGCCCCTGAAATATAAGCAAAATAAGGGGTGTTTTTTAAAAGAGTATTTTTGAAAAACAATATAATAAGCCACAAAAAGGAAATAAAACCAAAAACGCCCGTCTGAGAGAAAAATGCTAAAAATATGTTATGAGGATAGGGGACTGCCCAATCCAAATAAGGAGGGGAAAACTTTTGGTAATCTAAATAATATTTTTGAAATGTTCCCGGGCCAATACCTATTATAGGGTGGTCTTTTATTATATAAAAAGCAGATTTCCATATCATTAATCTTGAGGCAAAGGAATGAGAAGAAAAAATAGATTTAAAAGAAAAATTTAATAAAAAGAAAGCAATTATAAAAACTACTAATAATAAAGCGCAAAAAAGTTTCTTATTATGTCTTTTTATTAAAAATAGCAATGACGCCCCTATGCCTAAATATGCACCATAAGATTTAGTAAAATAAATAACAATTAAAAGCAAGCCACAAGAAATACCCATTAAAAACTTTCTATAACCAGTAAATTCTGAATAAAAATAGAGTCCCAATATAAAACAGGAAGAGACATAAAAAGCCAAATAATTTGGAGATAAATAAAATGCCTTTAGTCGATTATCATAAGTTAAATTTCCTTCTAATAAATAAAAAACAGAAACAATAGAAACTAAAATTCCTGATAGAACTAAAAAGAACAATGCCTTCTCTATATGAGTTTTGCTTTTTGCTACATCTAATAAAACTATAAGGAACAATAATGGGTCTAAAAAATATGCTTTCCAAATACCTGCGGAAATTATTAAATTTCTAGAAAGCAAAGTAGAAAAAGTTGCACTGATAAATAAAAGCAATGCCGGAGTTAGAAAACTGCGGTTTTTAATTATAAGTTTTTTAAAACAATCTTTTCTCTTAAAAAACCATAAAGCAAATAAAATATAAATCATTAACTCTAAAGCCGTAGAAGGAATCCAGAAAATTTTAAACCGAAGCAAATACAAAGGAAGGCAAAGGGCTATAATATAGATTTGAAAACGAAAAAAATTAAGCATAATTTTTATCTCACACCATGGCTGTTAATATTAGTACGGAGTCCACAAATAGAAATATATGCGCTTGTTATGGCTAAAATTATCATAATTAGCCCCAAAACAACCGGATGGTAAATAGGAGTTTCAAAAAAACTGTGGGATAAAAAGTAAGCAAAAGAAGAAATAATTCCTGCAGTGAAAACATTTATCTTTTCTTTAAGAAATAAATTTTTAAAAATCCAAAAACCTAAAATAAGCAAAATAGCAAATCCAAAAATTCCTGTTTCTGAAAAAATATCTAAATATAAATTATGA
>JAGGTM010000087.1 GCA_021163745.1 bacterium | reverse complement strand
TTGCCTGGCTGGAGCGAGCATGGATATTCTAAAAGACAGGGTATAGATTTTGCTCCCAAAACCTATTGTAAAATGGAAGATTTTTGTAAAAGAAAAGAGTATAAGTGGCTTTTAAAAAACGCTTCTCAATTTGGATTTTACCTTTCTTTTCCAAAGGATAATAAATTAGGAGTAATGTTTGAACCTTGGCATTGGCATTATTCAAATACAACTAAGGATTGTTAAAAGGATTAACAAATTCTCTACCCTTGACGAATTCTTATTTTTTGTTATAATTGTGAAGAAAATTAAGTAAGTTAAAAAATAAATATAAATTAAGAAAATAAGAAAGGAGGTATAAATTATGAAAGAATGGATGGGAATGCTTATGTTGCTGGAACTCATCAGGTATATAGGATATATCTTAAAATGTACCTTAAAGAAATTAAGAGAATTTCACAGGAATTTGTGTCTCCGTAAATGAAATCTCCAGCCCTCGCCAAACGGCAAGGGCTTTTTTATTGCCAAAAATTTGGTTTTTGGTAGAGTAGGATGAGAAAAAGGTATTTAGTCAGATTATTGACAAAATATTTATCCCTGCTAAAATTTAAAATAAAGTAATTTTATCCCTGCTAAAATTATGTATATTCATCGAGAATTAGAAAAAACAATTAAACCGTTTTTAAAAAGAAAAGAAATTTTAGCCATTGTTGGAGCCAGACAAGTAGGTAAAACTACTTTTTTAAAGCATTTATTTTCAGAACTTAAAAAAACAAAAAAAATTGAATTTTTAACTTTTGAAAGAGAAAAAGATCTGACTTTATTTGAAAATATTGAAGATTTTAAAGAATATTATAAAGATTATGAAATTCTAATCATTGACGAATTCCACTATGCTAAAGAAGGCGGAAAAAAACTTAAATATCTTTTTGATACCACTAAGACAAAATTTATTATTTCCGGTTCTTCTTCGTTGGAATTAACTTTTGAAACAGGGAAATATCTGGTTGGAAGAATGATAAAATTTTATCTAACTCCTTTTTCCTTTAGAGAGTTTTTATCTTTTAAGCACAAAATTTTATTTAATCTTTTAGATAGCCGGTTTAAAGACATTTTTTCTCAAAAAATAAATTTTAAAGATTTTTTTGGAGAAGAATTAAACTCCCGATTAAGAAAATATTTTGAGGAATATCTTATCTTTGGTGGCTATCCAGCCGTTGCTTTAGCAAAAACCGAAAAAGAAAAAATAAAAATTTTGGAAAGTATTTTGGAAAATTATCTTTTAAAAGATATCAAAGGACTTTTAGATTTAAAAACTAAGGAAGAATTAATGAAAATTTGTGAATTTCTTTCTACTCAAATTGGGTCTCTTTTAAACTACCAAGAACTCTCTAATACCTCTAATCTAAAATATCAAGATGTTTTAAAACATTTAGAAATTTTAAAAAATACCTTTATTGTTGATTTATTAAAACCCTTTTATAAGAATCCAAGAACTGAACTTGTAAAAACTCCAAAAGTTTATTTTTTAGATAACGGTTTTAGAAATTATCTTTTACTTGACTTTAGAAAACCTGAAAAAAGAGACGATTTAGGAAAATTAGTAGAAAATTTTGTTTTTTCTTCTTTAAAAAGACAAGAAGAAGTAAAACTAAATTATTGGCGAACAAAAAGCAAAGCAGAAATAGATTTTGTTCTTCAAAAAAATGGAGAAATAGTTCCCATTGAGGTAAAATATTCTTTCTCGCCTTCAATAGGTAAAAGTTTTTATAGTTTTATTGAAAAATTTTCTCCTAAAAAAGGATATATTTTTACCCAAGGATTTTGTGGGATTAAAAAAATTAAAAACACCAAAATTTACTTTATTCCAGTTTATTATCTTTAGATCTATTTCTTTTTATTTAACTAATAAATTTCTTTGGGGTATGTCTTATGTACCTGACAAGTGTACCCGACGAGTTCTCTCTACCCTTGACGAATTTTTATTTTTTGTTATGATTGTGGTAGAGAGTTAAGTAGGTTAAAAAATGAATAAATTATCCTGCTACTTTATGGTAGCGGGGAAGGAGGCGAAGAATGAGCAGTAAGATTTTTTTTATTGTGTTTGTTTCGTATTTTTCTGTTGTTGTTTCTCTTGTTGCTGTCTTGTATTATCGTCTAGGCTTTCTTTCTCTTAGTTTTTTTCTCCTTTTTCAATCCGGAAAGTGATAGTAGTAGTGATGCCATTTTTTATCTATACAGTTGGCATCGTTACCCTTTACTTTCTGATCTTTAAATGTAAAGTTACGCAGTGTTTACGTAGAAAAAAATAGTGCCAATTTTAACCCTCGCCTTTTTTGCGAGGGTTTTTTATTGCCAAAAATTTGGTTTTTGGTAGGATTAAAGAGAAATAAAGAGGAATTCTCTTTTTTAGAAAACTTCAACCAATTTTTAGATCTTGTCTCCAGATAAAACTGCTTTATTTTTTTGGTTCAAGGGCCCAATAATTGCCGGTTCATTAAAATTTTCTCCGAAAGGTAATTATTTAATGAGTCATGTTTATGGATAGGAGTGGTACGGTATTAATATATGATGTTAAAAATAAAAAAAGAGTTTTGAGGCTATGTTTGCCTTTCGTGGCTAATTTTACGCCAGACGAAAAATATTTTTTTGCCTGTGCTCGAGATGATTTTTTCGGAGCATACTATAGCATAATATATTCTGTTCCTGGTTTTAAAAAATATACAATCCTTCACCGAAAAAAGATCATTGGTATTATGCTAAAGAGTGTGAGTCAGAAGAGCGTAAAGAAGCATGGAAGAAATTTGAAGATGTTCGTGAGGTACTTTATGCGAAGTATCTCGAACTCATCAGAGAAGATCTGCGATTGTCCAATGCCTCTTTAGAATCCGCAATTAGGG
>JAGGTM010000056.1 GCA_021163745.1 bacterium | reverse complement strand
TCTACCCTCATCTGTCCTTTTTCCATATCTGCATCAGAAATCTCTAAATATCTCAAAATTAGCTGCAATTCTCTGGCGAATTCTTTTGCCTCTTTCGAGGACCTTATATCCGGTTCGGTTACTAATTCCATCAAAGGCACTCCTGCTCTGTTGAAATCAATTAAGGAATAATTTTCATTTTTTAAGTGAATCAATTTCCCGGTATCCTCTTCTAAGTGAATTCTTCTAATCCTTATTTTTCTCCCGCATATCTCCAAATATCCATTTTCGCATAAGGGTAAATCATACTGAGATATTTGATATCCCTTTGGTAAATCCGGATAAAAATAATTTTTCCTGTCAAATTTACAAAACTGTAGAATTTTGCAATTTAAACTTAATCCCGCCTTAATAACATAATCTACTGCTTTCTTATTAATAACTGGCAGAGTTCCAGGGTGGCCTAAACAAATAGGGCAAACATTAAAATTAGGTCTTTTCTCCAAAGAATCATTTCTGCAAGAACAGAACATCTTTGACTCGGTTTTCAATTCTGCATGGATTTCTAATCCGATAATTGGTTGGTATTTCATTTTTGTTCTAAATGAAAAATTTTAATTATTATCTCTTTTATTTGTGTAAAAACCTCTTCTATGGATTTTCCTCCTTCAATTATATATACATTTTTAAAATCTTTAAAAATCTTGTGGTAATTTTTATAAACTTTTTTAAGTATCTCTATTTTCTCAAATAATCCTATGTTTACGCTTCTCTTTCTAATTCTATCTATACATACCTCCGGACTTACATCAAGAAAGAAAACAATATCTGGTAAAATAAAATCTTTGTTTAATTTCTTTAAATAATCTAAATCTAAATTTATACTCCCATAGGCATAAGAAGAAAACAAATATCTGTCGCAAATTACTATCTTCCCTTTTTTTAAAGAAGGCAAAATTAAGTTTTTTAAATGATGTTTTCTGTCTTGAGTAAAAAGCTCTTGAAGTTTTAATGGGCTAACTTTTATTTCCTCTTGTAAAATTCTTTTTATTTTCTTTCCTGATTCAGATTCCAAGGTCGGCTCTTTGGTTAAAACAACTTGAAATCCTTTACTTTCTAAAAAATCTCTTAAAAGGTAAGATTAGGTAGTTTGACCCGAACCATCCAATCCCTCAAATACAATAAATTTTCCCTTGATCCCGTTCATATTCCACAAATCAGTATATATAATATCATACCAAAATTAAAAAAGCGAGTCTCTATCTCCGCTCTTTTCGTTTTTCCTAAAAAAGAGAAACACAGAGTTAGAAACCCGGTTGTCTTGAGGGTTTAAAAATTCAACCTTTGTTTTTTAATTCGTTTCTAAAATTTTAATTTTTTCAGGCGGAATTGGGTTCTTGAATTCAATAGTCCCTTTAAAGGTATAATCCGGAGGAGTAAATAAAGGCTCAACCTCTGATGGAGAAATACCTTCAATTTCTACGATGGCTCTTTTTTCGTTTTTGGGCAAGTAAAGTTCACCGAGCAAAGTGCCGCAAATTCGGTTTCTTTTTAGCCAATCACTGGTTTCTTTAATTCCTTCTTTTTTAATCTTTTTAACAAATTTTATTGGCACAGTAATCTTTGGCTTTACCCCACATTCAATTAAACTTCTGACAATTTCTCGGGTGGTTCGGACTTCCTCCAAAGAGTGCTTTCTTTGAGAACGGTTTCTGATAATACCTCTTTTTATTAAATCTTCAGTTTCTTCTCGAATATCTTGATTTAGTTCTTTTAATTCGAAAAGATTTTTGCTTATTTCAATATAAGAAAATAAAGACATCTTTCCGAATTCCTGATAAGCGCCTAATTTGTTTTTAAGTTCTCCTTTAAGGAATTCTTCATCTTGATTAAGTAAAAAAAGATAATCTCTGAGAGCATTTTTACTATGGAAGATAATCTCCTTTCTTATTTTTTTCTGGTTTCCTAAAATCATTCCCAAATTTTTTAATACATCAAAAATATGAGCATCAGAAATTATTTGTTTTTCCTTAATCTTTTCTTTAAGTGACTCTAAATCAGATGTGATTATCTTTTCATCCTGAAAGAGCATTCTAAAATCATCCAATAAATTTTTGAGAAGCAAATTTTCCTTCTTTTCCTGAAAAGATTTTTCTTTTTCTTGAGAAATTGGCAGTTCTGGCTTCTTGGGAATTATTTTTTCAATTCTTTCCATATCTTTATTTTAGATGATTTTCTATTTTTGTAAATCTTGCCTATTTCGATGTTGTAATTAAATTGCTTGACGCATCTTACACTACACTTTCTGCTGGCACAAGATTGACATGTGTCATATTGTATAGAATGAATCTTAACAGAGAATTCAGTTAATGAGAAAAACTATTTTTCTAAAAAGTTTTTAAAATCCAAATCCAGCCACATTTGTTTGATGCTGTTCCGAAAAATAGCATATGTCATAGCATATGCTATAGCATATGCTATAGCATATGCTATGACATATGCTATTTTTCGGAACAGCATCAAACAAATGTGGCTGGATTTGGATTTTAAAAACTTTTTAGAAAAATAGTTTTTCTCATTAACTGAATTCTCTGTTAAGATTCATTCTATACAATATGACACATGTCAATCTTGTGCCAGCAGAAAGTGTAGTGTAAGATGCGTCAAGCAATTTAATTACAACATCGAAATAGGCAAGATTTACAAAAATAGAAAATCATCTAAAATAAAGATATGGAAAGAATTGAAAAAATAATTCCCAAGAAGCCAGAACTGCCAATTTCTCAAGAAAAAGAAAAATCTTTTCAGGAAAAGAAGGAAAATTTGCTTCTCAAAAATTTATTGGATGATTTTAGAATGCTCTTTCAGGATGAAAAGATAATCACATCTGATTTAGAGTCACTTAAAGAAAAGATTAAGGAAAAACAAATAATTTCTGATGCTCATATTTTTGATGTATTAAAAAATTTGGGAATGATTTTAGGAAACCAGAAAAAAATAAGAAAGGAGATTATCTTCCATAGTAAAAATGCTCTCAGAGATTATCTTTTTTTACTTAATCAAGATGAAGAATTCCTTAAAGGAGAACTTAAAAACAAATTAGGCGCTTATCAGGAATTCGGAAAGATGTCTTTATTTTCTTATATTGAAATAAGCAAAAATCTTTTCGAATTAAAAGAACTAAATCAAGATATTCGAGAAGAAACTGAAGATTTAATAAAAAGAGGTATTATCAGAAACCGTTCTCAAAGAAAGCACTCTTTGGAGGAAGTCCGAACCACCCGAGAAATTGTCAGAAGTTTAATTGAATGTGGGGTAAAGCCAAAGATTACTGTGCCAATAAAATTTGTTAAAAAGATTAAAAAAGAAGGAATTAAAGAAACCAGTGATTGGCTAAAAAGAAACCGAATTTGCGGCACTTTGCTCGGTGAACTTTACTTGCCCAAAAACGAAAAAAGAGCCATCGTAGAAATTGAAGGTATTTCTCCATCAGAGGTTGAGCCTTTATTTACTCCTCCGGATTATACCTTTAAAGGGACTATTGAATTCAAGAACCCAATTCCGCCTGAAAAAATTAAAATTTTAGAAACGAATTAAAAAACAAAGGTTGAATTTTTAAACCCTCAAGACAACCGGGTTTCTAACTCTGTGTTTCTCTTTTTTAGGAAAAACGAAAAGAGCGGAGATAGAGACTCGCTTTTTTAATTTTGGTATGATATTATATATACTGATTTGTGGAATATGAACGGGATCAAGGGAAAATTTATTGTATTTGAGGGATTGGATGGTTCGGGTCAAACTACCTAATCTTACCTTTTAAGAGATTTTTTAGAAAGTAAAGGATTTCAAGTTGTTTTAACCAAAGAGCCGACCTTGGAATCTGAATCAGGAAAGAAAATAAAAAGAATTTTACAAGAGGAAATAAAAGTTAGCCCATTAAAACTTCAAGAGCTTTTTACTCAAGACAGAAAACATCATTTAAAAAACTTAATTTTGCCTTCTTTAAAAAAAGGGAAGATAGTAATTTGCGACAGATATTTGTTTTCTTCTTATGCCTATGGGAGTATAAATTTAGATTTAGATTATTTAAAGAAATTAAACAAAGATTTTATTTTACCAGATATTGTTTTCTTTCTTGATGTAAGTCCGGAGGTATGTATAGATAGAATTAGAAAGAGAAGCGTAAACATAGGATTATTTGAGAAAATAGAGATACTTAAAAAAGTTTATAAAAATTACCACAAGATTTTTAAAGATTTTAAAAATGTATATATAATTGAAGGAGGAAAATCCATAGAAGAGGTTTTTACACAAATAAAAGAGATAATAATTAAAATTTTTCATTTAGAACAAAAATGAAATACCAACCAATTATCGGATTAGAAATCCATGCAGAATTGAAAACCGAGTCAAAGATGTTCTGTTCTTGCAGAAATGATTCTTTGGAGAAAAGACCTAATTTTAATGTTTGCCCTATTTGTTTAGGCCACCCTGGAACTCTGCCAGTTATTAATAAGAAAGCAGTAGATTATGTTATTAAGGCGGGATTAAGTTTAAATTGCAAAATTCTACAGTTTTGTAAATTTGACAGGAAAAATTATTTTTATCCGGATTTACCAAAGGGATATCAAATATCTCAGTATGATTTACCCTTATGCGAAAATGGATATTTGGAGATATGCGGGAGAAAAATAAGGATTAGAAGAATTCACTTAGAAGAGGATACCGGGAAATTGATTCACTTAAAAAATGAAAATTATTCCTTAATTGATTTCAACAGAGCAGGAGTGCCTTTGATGGAATTAGTAACCGAACCGGATATAAGGTCCTCGAAAGAGGCAAAAGAATTCGCCAGAGAATTGCAGCTAATTTTGAGATATTTAGAGATTTCTGATGCAGATATGGAAAAAGGACAGATGAGGGTAGA
>JAGGTM010000026.1 GCA_021163745.1 bacterium | reverse complement strand
CGGATTTGCCGCCTTTGCGTTTTACTGAAAAATACATCAAAAAAATAGCATTAGAAATTCCAGAATTACCAAATCAAAAAAGGAAAAGATTTAAGAAAGAGTATAATTTGCCGGAGCATGATATTGAAATTCTTGTTAGAAATAAAGAACTGGCAAATTATTTTGAAAATGTGGTATCAGAGATACCCTTAACAGAAGAATTTGAAAAAAATATTCCAGTTAATAAATTATACAAACTTACTGCTAATTATCTTATTACAGAAATTTTAGGAATATCAGGGGATTCAGAGATTTCTCATTTTGTCTTGCCAAAAAAGATTACTGCAGAAAATTTTGCAGAATTTATAGTTCTTGTTTATAAAGGCGCGGTTTCTTCCACAGGCGCCCAGAGATTGTTAAAAGAAATGTTTATTACTGGGGATGATCCAACTCATATAATTCAAGAAAAGGATTTATCTCAATTAAGCGATAGGAGTCGACTGGAGGAAATTGTAAAAAAAGTTATTGAAAATAATTCTCAGGCAATTGATGACTATAAAAAAGGGAAACAAAATGCTTTGCAATTTTTAATAGGTAAAACAATGAAAGAAACTAAAGGAAAAGCCAATCCGCAGATAGTAAAAGAGATATTGGAAGAGAAATTAAAAAATAAAGTGTAGTTGCTAACCGCTTTGATAACAATCTGTTATTACTCTTTCCCTCTCTAAACCTTCCTTTTCTCTGAGGGAGAGACTCCCTCTATTACTCTCGAAAAGGGGGGAGATTAAGAGGGAGGATTTTTTAAAAAGTCCATTACTAATTTTTTTGCCTGATTAAAATTTTTCACCCAATGAATTTTTTTATTCCCGCTCACAATTTCCTGAGGCTCAGATTGCTGGCGGGCAAGTTTTTTAAACCAAGTCATTTGTCTTTTGGCGAAATTGCATATGTCGTTTTCTAGTCTTTCTACCATTTGTTTGTAATCTATTTTATCTTGTAGATACAAACTTACCCATTTATATTCCAGACCGAATTCCTCCAATCTCTTCCAGGATAGGCCAGTTTTTTTTAACTTTTTTACTTCATTTATCATTCCCTGTTTTAGCCGTTTTTTTAATCTTTTATGTATTAAACTTTTTAACTTTATTTTGCCGTGTTTAATCCCAATAAATAAACAATTAAATTCTGGTTTTCTTTTTAATTTAGGCACGGGTTTTTTTGTTTTTATTACAATCTCTAATGCTCTAATTAGCCGTCTTTTATTGTTTTTTTCAATAGTTTTTGCTCTTTGGGGGTCTAATTTTTTTAATTTTTGATATAGCTTTTCAGGAGATAATTTTTCTAATTTTTTTCTTAATTTCCAGTCAGGCTTTACTTCTGGAATAATAAGTCCGTCAGTTAAGGCGTAGATATAAAAAGCAGTTCCTCCGCATACAATGGGAATTTTATTTTTTTTATAAATTTTTTTTATTGCTTCTTTTGCTTTTTTTACAAACTGAACCACTGTAAACCTTCTTTTGGGAGAAGCAACATCTAAAAGATGATGGGGGATACCTTGCATTTCTTTTTTTGTAATTTTGCCTGTTCCAATATCCATTCCTTTGTATACTTGGCGAGAATCTACTGAAACAATCTCTGCTCCTTTTATTCCAAATTTCTTTTTAGCTTGCTCTGAACTAAGGCAAAGGGCCAATTTCACTGCTAAATCCGATTTTCCAGAAGCAGTAGGACCTAAAATAACTATAAGTTTTCTTTTAGAAAAAGATTTGGTGTTTGTCATTTTATTATTTTATTAAACTCAAAACTCAAAGCGCCCACTCCGAAGGAGCGAGGTTCGCCCAGCCCTACTTTTGGAACAAAAGTAGGGCTGGGCGACAAAGCTCAAAGCTACAGCGCAAAGCGTAAAGCTTAATTTATTTAAACTTTTTTCTCTTTGTTTTTCTAAGGGCACATTTCTTTAAGAAGATAGAGGCCTTTTTCGTGGAAAGTGCGGTAATCTCTTTTCATTCTTCTTTTAAAATTTTAACTCCAATTCAAAAATTTTTTCAAACCCCTACAATCCCATATTTTGATATTTTGATATTTTGATATATGGAAGTAAGCAGGTGGTAAGGGTGTTATTTTTGATTAGCAAGTATTTCTTCCAATATTTTTTTTCTTCTCATTTTTTCTTCCGGAGAGACATCATCTTTCATTTTAAATGCTGCTGTTCCCGGCCGAGGCGAATATCTTGCTACGTATATATTGTCAAATTTTATTTCTTCTACCAATTTTTTTGTATTTTCAAATTGTTTTTCCGTTTCTCCGGGAAATCCCACGATAATATCAGTAGTTAAAACCACTTTGGGGATTTTCTTTCTGATTTTTTTAACTAATTCTTTGTAATGCTCTACAGTATAGTTTCGGTTCATTTTCTTTAAAATTTCATTATCTCCTGATTGCACTGGCAAATGTATATATTTTTTTACTTTTTCGCATTTGGCTATGGCCTCAATCAATTCATCTGACATATCTTTGGGATGGCTGGTAAGAAAACTTATAGAAAAATTACCTTTAAGGTCGTTGATTAAACGCAACAATTTCGGAAAATTAATTTTGCCATTGCCATATTTTATGTTACATGTTACATGTTTCATGTTATATGAGTAGGAATTTACATTTTGCCCCAAAAGAGTGATTTCTTTATATCCTTTTTTAATTAAATTTTTTACCTCTTTGATAATTTCATCTGCCGGTCTAGATTTTTCCGGTCCTCTGGTATATGGAACTACACAATACGAACAGAAGTTGTTGCACCCGGTCATTATGGGCACAAATGCTTTATCTCTAAATTTATACTTGCAGGGGGAGTTAAAGTCAATTATAGGTAAAATTTTATCTACTTTATTTTTTAATTTTTCTTTATCTTCTTTTAAAATACAACCGGTTAAAATTATTTCAGTTTTCTTTTTCAAAGAGTTTAAGTAATTTATCTTTTGGTAAACCTTATCTACAGGTTTTTGCCTTACCGAACACATATTTATTAATACCAAATCTGCCTGCTCCATTTTTTCTGCAGGTTTGTATCCTTGTTTTTCTAGTTTATAGGCCCGTCTTTCAGAATCATTGTAATTCATCTGGCACCCATAAGTTATGATAAAATATTTTTTCATAATAGTTGGAAATTAATTTTTATTTATGATATACTATATAATAATCAAAATTGATAATTATGACAAAAAAGATAAATACAAAGTTAAGAAAGAAAAAAAACAATGCAAAGCAGGTTCATCTTTCTGTTATTATTCCAGCATACAATGAATCAAAAAGAATAGGAAGAACTCTTTTAGATATTGATAGATATTTATCTAAGCAGAACTATACTTACCAGATAGTAGTTGTCAATGATGGCTCTGCTGATAATACTAAACAGGTGGTTTTGAATTTAAAAAAATTAGTTAAAAATCTGCATTTAATTGATTATTCTCCAAATCATGGGAAAGGGTATGCGGTAAGAATTGGAATGCTGGGATCCAACGGAAAATATCGTCTTTTTACTGATGCGGATAATTCCACTTCTATTGATCACATTGAGAAAATGTGGGATTTGTTTAAAGCGGGATATGATGTGGTGATAGGGACGAGAGACAAGAAAGACCATCCCAAAGCAAAACAGGCAGTGCCTCAGAGTTTTTTGAAGAGACAACTGGGCAACCTGGGAAATATTTTAATTCAAATTTTAGCGGTGCCGGGAATTTGGGATACTCAGTGCGGATTTAAATGTTTTACAGAAAAATCTGCGAAAGATATTTTTTCAAGATGCAAAATAAATCGGTGGGGATTTGATATAGAGGCGCTTGCCTTGGCAAGAAAGTTAAATTATAAAATCGGGATTATTCCGGTTTATTGGATAAACGATCCAAATTCCCATGTTAATTGGAAAGGGTATATTAGAACTTTTTGGGAATTGTTGAAAATAAAGTGGAATTTGGTTAGAAATAAGTACGGTTTAAAGAATAGAAGTTGATGAATCATGAATCAGGAAAATTATATTCATAATTCATAATTCTAACATGAAGCCAGTTTCAGAATTAAGATTAGATTTAGTAAGTAACGACTGGGTAGTAATCGCTACTGGTCGGGCTAAAAGGCCGGAGACATTTAAAGAACATAAAAGGGAAAAGGAATCTGTTCCGCCGGAGGAATGTCCTTTTTGTAATCCAAATATTATTAAGCAGGGAGTGAGATATAGAATAAATAATCCGGATGGTTCTTGGAGGGTTTTGGTTGTGGATAATAAGTATCCCGCTTTTGCAAAAGACGGGACTCCAAAAATAAAGAAGAATGGAGTAAACAGAACAATAGATGGCATTGGTTTTCATGAAATAATTATTACCCAAGACCATATAAAGCAACTGGCTTTATTTTCAAATGAACAAGTAAAAGAGGTTATAGATGCTTATCAGAGTAGATATTTAAGTTTAATGAAGTATAAATTTATAAAATATATAGCCATTTTCCATAACCATGGAAAAGAGGCAGGGGCGTCAGTAGCCCATCCTCATTCTCAGCTTATTGCTATACCTGTTATTGATCCGGATTTAAAATGGTCTATAGAAGGCGCAGCCAGATATTTTAAAAGAACTAAAAAATGTGTTTATTGTACTATGATAGAGCAGGACAAGAAAGATGGTAGAGTTATTTATGAAAATGAAAAGTTTTTGGTGTTGTCTCCTTTTGCGCCAATTGTATCTTTTGAGACCCGAGTTTATCCTAAAGAGCATAAACCATATTTTGAGAAAATGACAGAGGAGGAGAAAACATTATTTGCCGACGCTTTAAGAGTTGCTTTATGTAAACTTTACAAGGGATTAGACGATCCAGCTTATAATTTTTATATCCATACTTCTCCATGCGATGACGGGGATTATTCTCATTACCACTGGCATTTGAATATCTTGCCCAAAACCGCTACTTGGGCTGGTTTTGAATTAGGCACAGGAATTGAAATTTCTACTATTCAGCCAGAGAAAGCAGCAGAATTCCTTAGAAAGCAATAGTTTGAATTATGAATTATGAATTATGAATAAGGAGTAGAGGAATGACCCGCTTACCCACCTGACTTTCTTTGAGAGTTAGGTAGATTGGAATTTGGACGGGGAATTCCGCATTAATATGAGGCTCTATCCTCCGACATTTGTCGGAGGGCTTCGCTTCGCTACTCCATGATTCTTAATTCCTGATTCATGATTCACTTAAGTGGATATTTTACTTCACACTCTTGCCTCGATTATTATTCAAGTCATTTCATATTTAGGTTATGGTGGCATTTTAGGGCTAATGGCTTTGGAAAGTGCTTGTGTTCCAATTCCTTCGGAAATTATTATGCCTTTTTCCGGATATTTAGTAATGGAGGGAAAGTTTAATTTTATTTATGTAATTTTAATGGGGGTACTGGGAAATTTAATCGGATCTATAATTGCATATTTAATAGGGATAAATGGCGGGAGAAAAGTTATAGAAAAGTATGGAAAGTATATATTGATTTCTGTCGATGATTTAAACAGGGCAGAGAAATGGTTTTACAAATACGGCGCTTTCGCGGTTTTATTCAGCAGATGTATGCCGGTAATAAGAACGTTTATTTCTTTTCCTGCGGGAATTTCCAGAATGAATTTTTTAAAATTTTGTGTTTACACTTTTATTGGTTGTGTTCCTTGGTGCTTTATATTAACCTATTCTGGTGTTATAATGGGAGAAAATTGGAATAGGTTGGAAGTTTATTTTCATAAGTTTGATTTATTAATTGGAATTATTATCATTTTTGGAATCGGATGGTGGATATGGAGACATGTTAGGTCATGTAACATGTAACATGTAGCATGTAACAAAAAAATGGGTAATAAAAAACTGATTATTGCTAATTGGAAATGTAATCCTGCTTCTCAAAAAGAAGCTGAGTATATTTTTAAGGTGGTAAAAAAAGGAATATTAGATTTTGGCTTGCGCAAAAATACAGAAATAGTAATTTGTCCACCGTATGTTTTTTTATCAAGCATCAAGCATCAGG
>JAGGTM010000072.1 GCA_021163745.1 bacterium | reverse complement strand
TTTTTATACTGGCTAAATAACAAATTTTTTCAAATAAATCTACGCCAGTAACCCGTGATTTTATTAAATTATTTCTTTTTAATAAAGAGGCAAAAACTATACCTATTCCATCAGGAACAGATAAATCTGCTTGGTTTAAAATTTTTTTAAATTCTTTATCTTTTTGGGCTAAAACTAAAAATTCAGGATTAACTGTAACAATATAGTGCTGCTTTTCGCTTTTCATAAAATCTTCTACCCTTTTCAAAACTTCCTTTAAAGATAAATTATCAATTTTAACTCCCAGAAGAGAAAACATAGTAGGTTAGATGTTGCAAGTTGGAGTTGAAATAAATGTTAAATGTTCTATTAGAGGGCAGATGCAGAAGGAGTTGAGGTTTTAGATAATTTAAATGATTCTACTATATCATACTCTGCTCCATCTTTTAATAATCTGCTTTCCATTATTTCTATAGAATTTACTTTAAACTTCATATCCAATTTCACATCTATTGCTGGAATTTTAGAAAAACCTTTTGCTCGAGCCAAAGTAATATGAATAAAAAATTCTCTATTTTCCTTCCTATTGTACGGAATCTGAAAAGAACTAATAAACGCATTCTCCAACTCTTCTTTTAAACAAGATAAATAATCATTTTTCTTACCTAAAACCCAAATCATTCTGGGTTTTGCATTAATTGGACCTTGACATATTTTTTCTAAAACAATATCAAATTCTTTGTAATTACAAACAACTTGCTTTGTGATTTCTTTTATCTTTTCAAGTTCAACATCATTTACATATCCAATAAAAACTAAAGTAATATGCAAACTACAAGGTTTTGTCCATCTAACCGGCCAATTAAAATGCTTTTTTTCAAATTTAACCAAATAATCTTTAACTTCTTTTGGTAAATTTATAGCAATAAAAATTCTATGCTTCACTTTATTCATATTTGACATCATAAAATTCGGAACTCAAGATACTTTCATTATATCTAAATCTATGATAAACTTCAACTTAGAATATGAAAGAAGCATTGCTTTATAAAAAACTAAAAAATAAAAAAGTTCAGTGCCAAAATTGTGCGCATTATTGCATAATAGAAGAAAATAAAAGAGGAATATGCGGTGTAAGAGAAAACAAAAACGGCAAACTTTACTCTTTAGTTTATGGAAAAATCTGTGCTATTAATATTGATCCTATAGAGAAAAAGCCACTTTTTCATTTTATGCCTGGCAGTAATTCTTTATCCATTGCTACAGTAGGATGTTGTTTTAGGTGCGCAAGTTGTCAGAACTGGGCTATTTCCCAAATGCCACAATTAACTGGCAAAATTGAAGGAGAAGAATTACAACCCAAAGAAATTATCAAAATAGCAAAAAAATATAATCTACCAAGCATCTCTTATACTTACACTGACCCTATAATATTTTCCGAATATGCGTTAGATATAATGAAACTTGCCAAAAAAGAAGGAATAAAAAATATCTGGGTTAGTTCAGGATTTTTTTCTAAACAATTATTTGACTTGGTATCTGATTTTATTGATGCAGTAAATATTGATTTGAAAAGTTTTGAAGATAATTTTTATATTACTTATTGTAATGGAAGAATAAAACCAGTATTAGACACCTTAAAAAAAATGAAAAAGAAAAAAATATGGACAGAAGTAACTACTTTAGTTATTCCAGGGCTAAATGACTCTTCTAAAAACTTAAAAAATATTGCTAATTTTATAAAAAACAAATTGGGCAAAGAAACTCCCTGGCATATTAGTCAATTTTTTGGAGATATATCTTGGAAATTAAAACATATCCCTTCTACTCCTATTGAAACTTTAAAAAAAGCATATCAAATTGGAAAAGAAGAAGGACTATATTATGTATATATAGGAAATGTTCCTGGTTTTTATGAAGATACTTATTGTCCTTATTGCAACCAATTGGTTATTAAAAGAAACGGGTATATTATAAAAAGATTTGACAAAAATGGAAAATGCCCTAAATGTAAAAGAAAATTAGAGATAATTGGATAGTTGGCTATTGGCAGTTGGCAGTTGGCTATTGGCTATTGGCAGTTAGTAAAGGGTTTTACCCTATTACAATATTTCCCTCATAATTGGTAAGTGGTAAGTTAGAATCTCAAAAGTGAAAACTAATTTTAGCGCAAAGCGCAACACAAATTTATCTCAAATCTCAAATGTCAAATGTCAAAAGTCAAATCTAATAAAGAAAAATTCCAAATCCGAAACAATGACCAAAATTCAAATGAATAAATGACCAAATAATTTGTTTTGAACATTTGGTCATTTGAACATTCGAATTTGCCTGCCCGCCTAAGTTTTCACGAAGTGAAAATTTTGGTGGGTGAAGATTTCGAAATTCGAATTTCGAATTTATGTAAGTTTTGAGATTTGAATTTTGAGATTTGAGATTTATTTAATTAGTGAATACCAAAAATTAACTTCTTATTTAATCGTTACCAAAGTGGTTAGCAAGTACATATTATGATTACTCTTGTTTATAGCAAACATAGAATAAATTTTTATATCAATGCTATAAAAAAAACCACGAGCAAAAACAAACAGGTGCTTTTCTTAGTTCCTGAAATAGAAGATATAAACTTTTGGAAATCCTATCTTAAAAAATATTTTTCTAAAGGAATTTTTGTTCTGAGCAGTAATTTAACAGAAAAACAAAGATACAAAATATGGGAAAAAGCAAAATCAAATGAGGCAAAAATTATTTTAGGAACTAAACTTGCTCTATTCTTGCCTTTTAAAAAACTGGGGCTTATTATTTTAGATAAGGAAGAATCCGTAAATTATAACTCTTTTGAAAAACATCCATACTATAATGGAAAGGACCTGGCTATAAAATTATCTAAATTGTTAAATGCCAAAGTAATTTTAGGAACTTCCTGTCCATCAATAGAATCATATTATTTAACAAGAAAGAATAAATATAAAATTATCACAAATAACATCAAGTATTCCACTTCTAGTATCCACATAATCGATATGAAAAATGAGATAAAGAATGGCAATTCTTCTATTTTCAGCAAGTTCTTACAAAATTCAATTAAAAAAATAATCTCCTCCGACAAAAAAGCAATTTTATTTGTAAACCGTAGAGGTATTAGCACTTGTCTTTTATGTATGGATTGTGGTTATATTATAAAATGCCCAAATTGTGATGTCCCTTTAGTGTATCATAAAAATTTACCACTAATCGAAGATAAGTCATTTAATACCGGTTACAAATTAATCTGCCATCATTGTGGCTATCAACAAAATCCTCCTTCGTTCTGTCCGAAATGCAAAAGTTATAGAATTAGATATTTAGGAACAGGCACGCAAAAAATTGAATATGAACTAAAAAAAATTTCTCCAAATGCAACAGCAGTTAGATTAGATACTGATATAGCAAAAACCAAGCAAAAACAAAAAGAAATTCTGGAAAAATTTAAAAATGGCAATATAAATTTTTTGGTATGCACGCAATTGATATTTTCATACTTGAAACAGTTGCCGAAATTGGATTTAATATCTATTGTAAATATATCCCATATCCTAAATCTGCCCGATTTTAAAACAGGAGAAAATGCGTTTCGAACTATTTCTACTCTTATCTCTCACCTTTCTCCGCGCGAATTCATTGTTCAAACATACGATCCAGAAAATTATGTTATAAAATATGCATCGGAAAATAATTACGATAAGTTTTTCTCCAAAGAAATAAAAGACAGGAAAGAATTAAACTATCCGCCATTTTCGAGGTTAATTAAACTAACCTATCAACACAAAATTTCAAAAAATGCAGAAGAAGAGGCTCGGATATTAGGCGAAAAATTAAAACAGCAATTAAAAGTTTTATCTTTAAGCAGGAAATCTCAAGATATGGATTTTGAAATTTTAGGACCCGCCCCCTGTTTTATTCCAAAGATAAAAAATAAATGGAGATGGAAAATAGTCATAAAAATCAAGTGCAAAAAATTTCTAAATGGAGATATTTACCTCTCTGAAAGACAAGTAAAAATAAGAAATGATTTATTGAAGATTACTCCAAATAATTGGAAAATAGAGATAGACCCAGACACTCTTCTTTAAATTTCTTTGTTCTTCTCCTTAATTTGAAATAATTTGAAATTTGAAACACTTTGGAATAATTATTATAATATGCTACTTAAAATCCAAACCGGGCAAAATAACCCTATACTAAGAAAAAAATCAGAGCCGGTTAAAAAATTAACCACAGAAATAAAGCGGCTAATTTTTGATATGTTTCAAACTATGAGAGTAAAAGACGGACTTGGCTTAGCAGCTCCCCAAATAGGAAAATCTTTAAGGATAATAGTAGTAAATGCAGGATATGATATTTGCATTATTAACCCACAAATAACAAAATCTTCTGAGGAAAAGGAAGTTCAAACAGAAGGATGCTTAAGCTTGCCCGAAACATATGTACCTGTGCAAAGATATAAAGAAATAGAGGTAAAAGGATTAAATGAAAAGGGCGAAAAAATAAAATTAATGGCAAAAGATTTACTAGCAAGAATTATTCAGCATGAAATAGACCATTTAGACGGGATTTTGATAATAGACAAAAAGCTTTAACTAAGTTCAATAAAAAATATGAATGAAAAACCAATCAAAATTATATTTATGGGGACACCCAAATTTGCGGTATCTAGCTTAAATGCCCTTTTTAAAAATGGTTATAACATTTTAGCAGTGATAACTGCTAAAGATAAACCTGTAGGAAGAGAAAAAAAAATAACCCCTCCTCCGGTAAAAAAAGCTGCTATTAAGTATAAAATTCCGGTAATGCAACCCGATAAGCTTTCTTCAGTCTGTTCTAAAATCTCATTCTTAAAACCGGATTTAATAATAGTATGCGCTTATGGAAAAATTGTTCCGAAATCTATCTTAGAGATTCCCAGATACGGAGCAATAAATATTCACCCTTCCCTCTTGCCCAAATACAGAGGTCCTTCGCCTATTCAATCTGCTATTCTAAACGGAGAAAAAGAGACAGGAATAACTATTATAAAAATGAATGAAAAGATGGATGCCGGACCAATTTTATATCAAAGTAGAACAAAAATAAAAGAAAATGATAATTATAAGACCATATACCAAAGGTTATCTTACAGAAGCGCAAAAGTGCTGATAAAAATTCTGCCAAAAATAGTAAATGGGTCAATCCAGCCAATTGAACAAAATGAAAAGGAGGCAACCTACACCAAACTAATCTCAAAGGAAGACGGGAAAATCTATTGGCATAAACCAGCAAAAGAAATAGAAAGACAAATCAAGGCATTTTATCCTTGGCCGGGAACTTATACTTTTTTAAAGATAAAGAACCAATTAAAAAGATTAAAAATTTTAGATGCTTATACAGTTATCCCCTCACCAGCTCTGGTTGAAAAAAGAAAATATGGCCAAGTATTTACCGATGATAAAAAGCAAATGTTAGTACAGACAGGAAAGAACTGTTTGCTCTTGGAAAAAGTGCAGTTAGAAGGAAAAAAAACAATATCAGGAAAAGATTTTCTAAAAGGATATCCTCAAATTATTGGAAGTATTTTGCAATAAATTTATAAAGCGTGACAATAAAGTTAAATCTACCTTAAAAGAATGTGACCCCTCCCCCTCTATCTCCCTCTCCGACAAGAGTCGGAGGGAGGGATCAAGAGGGGTTTCCTCCTATGGAGGAGAGAGATTAAAGGATAAAATTATTTTCTTACTATGAATTTAAAAGTTGGTATAATTGGACTTCCCAATGTAGGTAAATCTACATTATTCAAAGCCCTAACCCGTCAAAAGGTAGATATTTCTAATTATCCATTTTGCACTATTGATCCCAATACAGGAATTGTAAAAGTTCCCGATAATCGTCTTTTAAAAATAGCTGAAGTAATTAAACCGGAAAAAGTTACTCCCTCAGTAATAGAATTTGTAGATATTGCTGGTTTAGTAAAAAACGCCCATAAAGGAGAAGGACTTGGAAATCAATTTCTTTCTTATGTAAGAGAAGTAAATGCAATCTGTGAGGTTGTACGTATATTCTCCGACGAAAAAGTGTCTCATGTTGAAGGAAATCCAGATCCAAAAAGAGATATAGAGATAATAAAAACTGAACTGATAATGAAAGACTTAGAAACTATAGAAAATCATCTAATAAAATTAAAAAAACAAAGTAGAGCGGGAGATAAAAATGCTGAGAAATCAGCACAAATTTTAGAAAAAATGAGAGAGACCCTAAATGATGGAACAATGCTTAATGATATAGAAATTGGCGAAAGTAAGGAATTAATAAAAGAACTTGGTCTTCTCACTGCAAAGCCAATGATATATGTATTTAACGCAGATAAATCTGCGCTAAATATTGAAAAAAAATCAAGCCCTAATACAATATATCTTAACTTGCAGTTAGAATGCGAAATGAGCGACCTAAACGATGAAGAAAAAGAAGAATTAGGACTTCCCCACTCCAAGCTTCCGGAATTAATTAAAATGTGTTATAAGGCATTGGGATTAATAACTTTTTTCTCAATAGCAAAAGGCAAAGAAACTCGCGCATGGCCAATAAAAAAAGGAACATTTGTCCCTCAGGCAGGGGGAATAATTCATAGTGATTTTGAAGAAAAATTTATAAAAGCAGAGGTAATCAATTGGGAAAAACTAATTCAAAGCGGCTCGTGGAACAATGCCAGAGAAAAAGGATTAATTAGAATAGAGGGGAAAAATTATATAGTTCAAGATGGAGATGTAATTGAATTCAAAATATAATGTACCATCCAACCACTTTGGTAACAAAATTATAATATTTTTCTTATTTTAGCGCAAAGCGCAAAACGCAAAACTTAAAACTACAGCGTAAAGCGCAAAGCTGGAATTTTGAAATTCCAAATTCCAAATTACAAATTACAAACAATATCAAAATTCAAAACTTTAATTTCTTAATTTTGTTTTGAATTTTGAATTTTGGTCATTTGAATTTGTTTGGGATTTGGGATTTGTAATTTGGAATTTAAATAAATTAGTTTTAAGCTTTACGCTTTAGCCTTACGCTTTGCGCTTTGAGCTTTGAGCTTAATTTTGTTTTGAGATATTTTAATTACCGAATACCAAATTACTTAAAAATTAACTGCTTATTTAATCGTTATCAAAGTGATTAGCAAGTACAAATATAATTTATATTGACTTATATTTATTTTTTTGCTAATTTAGAAAGTATGAGTAAAATAACGGAACAAAAGAATTATAAGATGGGAGCGATTTTTCCTCCGGATATTAATAAAAAGGAGGAAAATGAGTTCTTAGAAAAAATTAAAAAAGCAATTTCAGAACTCGAAGGAACGATATCCAAATGCAAAATATTGAAAAAAAATTTTAGTTATCCTATCAAAAAATTACATCAAGGAATCTATTTAATTCTAAATTTCGCAATATCTCCAGATAAGTTAAAACACTTTAAGAAAAAAATAGATTCAGAAGAAAAAATTTTAAGATATTTAATCACCCTAAACCATGAAAAAGAGGTGCAAAAAATATCTGTTAAATCTACAGCCGCACCCTCAAGTATGAATAAATCCACTGCACATAAAAAACCATCTACACATAAAGAAAAGTTAAGCGAGATTGATTTTCTTTCTAGGCAAGATTATGCCAATTCCGCTACCAATAAATCATCGCATAAAGACGGCGATAGTATTAATAAAAAAGAAACATCAAAAAAATCAAAAATGGATTTAAAAGAAGTAGATAAAAAATTAGAAGAAATATTAAAAGAGTAATAATATTAACACAAATGTCTAATTGTCTGTTTATTGGCTAAATATCGAGTTATTGAGATAAATAAGCGTTTCCAATAAACAGACAATTCTACATCTAAATATTATGAATCTAAATAAAGTAATTATTGCAGGAAATCTTACTAGAGATCCAGAAACTAGAACTTTGCCATCCGGACAAACTGTAGTGTCTTTTGGCGTGGCAACTAATAGAATATGGACCGACCAAAATGGAAACAAGCAAGAATCCACAGAATTTCATAATGTAGTAACATTTGGAAAATTAGCAGAGATATGCTCACGTTATTTAACTAAGGGAAGATTAGTTTTAATCGAAGGAAGAATACAAACTAGAACTTGGACCTCTCAAGATGGAACCAAAAAATCCAGAACAGAAATTATTGCGGAAAATATGCAAATGGGACCAAGATATTCTTCCGATATAAGCCCAGCAGAAGAAATGCCGGGAGGAAAGAAACAAAGAGAAGAAATTCCAAAAGAAGAAATTCCTGTAATTGAAATGGAAGAAGCTCCTCCCTTACAAAATGAAAATCAAAAAAGTGTAAACACAGAGGATAAGGAGAATAAAGAAGATGTCTCTCAAAGCGAACCGGAAGATAAAGGAGAAGTAAATGTAAAAGATATCCCTTTCTAAAATATCAATGAAAAAATCTACTAAAATGAATACTTGTTATTTCTGCCAACATAAAATAAAAGAGATTGATTGGACTGATACAGAGCTTCTAAAGAAGTTTATTTCTTCGCAGGCAAAAATTCTTCCAGCCAAAAAAACTGGAACTTGCAGGAAACATCAAAATAGATTAGCTAAGGCAATTAAAAGAGCCCGTCAAATGGGCCTTCTTCCTTTTACTATAAAGTAACGAAACCGATTTTAATTTATTTTATTTTTGAATTAAAAAAAAAAGAGAAATTTAAAAATAAATTCATTAATTTTCCCGATTCTTGATAAATTAAACCGCTGTTTCCTTAACGGTTTTTTTTATTTTATTAACAATTTCTGTAATAAGACGAGGATTTTTTTCTAAGTATGTTTTAGCTCCTTCTACGCCTTGCCCTAATTTCTCTTTCCCGTAAGTAAACCACGCTCCGGCTTTATTGATTATTCCAAATTTCGCTCCGGTATTTACGATATCCTGAATTCTTGCTATTCCCTCATTGTACATTATATCAAACTCAGCTGTACGGAAAGGAGGTGCTACTTTATTCTTGACTACCTTTGCCTTTATTCTGTTTCCAATAATCTGGTCTCCCTTTTTGATTTGAGCAGACCTTCTCACTTCCAATCTAACCGAGGAATAAAACTTTAATGCCTTTCCTCCCGGAGTGTCTTCGGGATTGCCAAATATTATCCCGATTTTAGTCCTCGTCTGATTGATAAAAATAATAGTTGTTCCCACCTTAGCAGCAAGCCCAGTTAGTTTTCTCAGTGCTTGGCTCATTAACCTTGCCTGCAACCCAATATGCTGCTCTCCCATTTCTCCTTCTATTTCTACCCGCGGAGTTAATGCTGCCACAGAGTCAACCACCACAACATCCACGCTACCCGACCTTACCAAACTTTCTACAATTTCTAATGCCTGTTCTCCAGTATCCGGCTGAGAAATAAGCAACTCATCTATGTTAACTCCGATTCTTTTTGCATAATCCGGATCTAAAGCATGCTCCGCATCTACAAAAGCGGCTATTCCTCCTCTCCTTTGGGCCTCTGCAATAGTATGAAGGGCAACGGTAGTCTTTCCGCTAGACTCTGGGCCATATATCTCTATGATTCTACCTTTCGGCATTCCCCATACTCCTAAAGCAATATCCAAAGAAATAGAACCGGTGGGAATAGAATCTATATCCACCTTTTTCACTTCCCCCAATTTCATAATTGCACCATCGCCAAATCTGCTTTTAATCTCTTCTACAGTATTTTCTAAAAGTTTTTGTTTGTCCTGTAGTTCTTCTTTTTTTGTTTTTTTTGTCATAAAATTTTTAGATAATATTAATCAGCGTTTAATCTCCTCTCACGGTTTTACGGTCGTGGAGGAAATTCGCCTTAAATTTTACGGTAATTTTTTACTCTCAACTTTATTATATCTTGCCCAAAAATAATGTCAAACCTCAAAGGTCTTCTAAGTTTTTCAAAGAAAAATTTAGGCAGAAGATAGAGGAAGAGATTTTGAATTTAAATAAATTATAGCTTTAAGCTTTAAGTTGTAGCTTTGCACTTTGCACTTTGCGCTTTGCGCTTGAATATTGTTTGTAATTTGGAATTTGGAATTTATATTATTATATCCTCTCTCCCTCCTCATCTTTCTTATCCACATATACATCGCGGGGTTTTGATCCTTCGGGAGGCCCCACAATTCCCTCTTCTTCCATCATATCCAATAACCTTGCTGCCCTCGCGTAACCTATACGCAATCTTCTCTGCAAAAGAGAAGCAGATGCTTTCTTTGTTTCTATAACAAGTTTCTTCGCTTCTTCATAAAGTTCATCTTCAAATTCTTTCTCTTTCACGGAGACAGACGAAATTACCTCGGGCTCAACCGAAGAAATAATCTCTTCCCGGTAATCGGGTTCTGCCTGTTTTTTTAGATACTTGACCACCCTCTTTACCTCTTTTTCTGAGACAAAACATCCCTGAATTCTTCTTGGTTTCGGAGAATCAGGCGATAAATAAAGCATATCTCCACTTCCCAACAATTTTTCTGCCCCAGCCATATCTAAAATAGTACGGGAATCAATTTGCGATGCCACTTGAAACGCTATTCTTGCAGTAATATTTGCCTTAATTAAACCTGTAATTACTTCTACAGATGGTCTTTGCGTCGCTACCACTAAATGAATACCTACTGCACGAGCCATCTGAGCTAATCTAACAATTGCCGCTTCTACTTCTCTGCCCTTGGCGGCCATTAAATCTGCTAACTCATCAATTATAATCACAAGGTAAGGCATAAATTCTGAAAAAGAATTATTTTTCAGCTGAAAATTGTTATAAGAAATTATATCTCTTGTCCTTGCTTCTCTTAAAATCTCAAATCTTTTTTCCATCTCGGTCACTGCCCAGCGCAATACATTAATTGTCCTATCTGCATTGGTAATTACCGGACTCAGCAAATGCGGAATGTTATTATAGAAACTAAACTCTACTCTTTTTGGGTCAACTAAAATTAATTTCAAAATATCTGGAGAGTTTCTAAATAACAAGGATAATATCAAAGAATTGAGACAGATAGTTTTACCTGTCCCCGTTGCTCCGGCAATAAGCAAGTGCGGCATTAAGGATAAGTCGGTAAATACAGGAAAACCTCTCACATCTCTTCCTAAAGCAAAAAGTAACGGAGACGGAGAATTTTTAAAAACAGAATCTTTAAAAAGATTCCCCAAACGGACAAATGTAGAAGATTTATTTGGAATCTCAATTCCAACTAATGACTTCCCAGGAATAGGTGCTTCTATTCTTATAGGATGTGCTGCAAGTGCTAATGATAAATCATTGGTTAACGCTGTAATTCTGGAAAGACGAACGCCTTGAGCAGGTCTTAAGGTGTATTGTGTAACCGTTGGGCCTACATTCACTTCAGCCATCTCTACTTCTATCCCAAAATTCCCCAATGTTCTCTTTATAATATTCGTATTTGCTTTGATATCTCCAGATACTGGCTTTCCTATATCGGTATCCAGTAATTTTAAAGGAGGCAATTTAAAACCTTTTGTTTTTCTTTTGGAAAACGAATTGTATTCTTTTAAAAAACCGGCTGTTTGTTTATTATCCGGTTGCTTCTGGGGTATTTTAATTTCTTTTAACTTTGCCTTTGGTTTTACTTTTTTAATTTTATCTCTTACCTTTTCTAAAATTCCGGGCCCTTTTTTACTTTTTTCTTTAGGCTCTTTTGTTTCCGGAAATTCTAAAATATCTTTAGGCGCCTTTTCCTCCTCAATTTCTTCTCCTTCTTTCTCTTTAACCTTTTCAAGCAATCTTATATCAAAAATAATTAAGATAGATATAAAAATTAAAGCAAGTAGAATGATTAAACTTGCCCAAAAACCTAAAAGCTTCATTCCCGGAAATCCAAAAAATAATCCAAGGACACCGCCGGTTGTCTGCCAATCTCCCGGTTGTCCCAAAATATAGAAAATCCCCAATATACTCAAAATAAATAAACCTATCCCCAAAACAGTAAATTTATAAATAGGCTTTCTGAATGACTTAATTACAGCCAATGCCCCTAAAATAAACCCTAAAGGTATTAAGAAAAATCCTCTACCGAATAAAATCTTGGAAATTTTTAGAAAATAAAAACCGAATATTCCAGCTTTATTGAAATAAGACAAAATACTTATTAGGGCAAAAGTAAAACACAGCACTACTATTATGCCTTTCTTTGTTCCGTGATGCAAACTCGTTTCTCTCTTCTTTTTTGTTTTTTTCTTCTTTAAATCTTTTTTTATAGCCATAACAGAAAATATCACTTCATAGCAACTCCAACTGCTACCGCCAAAGAAGATTCAATTTCTTCAATTGCGGGATTTAGAATAGATGGATAAACAATCCTAGAAAACGGTTTGCCTTTTATAGTATTCCTTCCTAGTCGCTTCTCTAAATACTCACGTATCCCAACTATATCTGTCCCCGCTCCGGCCAAAACGCACTTTTCAATCTTGCGAGAATATTTATTTTCGTAAGAGTAAATAATTTTTTTAATTTCTGATATTATAGAATCGTAAACAGAATAAATTATAGACCTTACTTCAGAATCAACTCCTTTTTTCTTAAGTTCCTCTGCATCTTCTATAGAAATATTCATTTTTTGAGAAATTAATTCTGTGATTTGTGCTCCTCCCTTCTCTAAATTATGGGTCACTCTAATATACCCTCCATCTATTATAGAAATATTAGTGGAACGAGCGCCGCTATCTACCAAAACTATACCATCCTTTGATTTCCCTATTAAGGATCTTGCCAAACTAAATATTTCTGCCTCTAAACCCTTAATTTTTATGTTACACAGCTCGGATATTTTATTGTATTTATAGATAGTTTCTTTGGGTACAGCCACCAATAGAACTTGAATTTTCTGGCTATTAATATCAGTTTTTGCCGCTTTATCTTTTGCAGGTAAATTTAAAATAGAGTTCCGTTTTTCTTTATTAAACAAATCCGAAGGAAATGGAATAATAGACCAATCCAAAACTAAGTCGGAAATAGGAACTGGTATATATTTCTTTGCCTCAAAAGTAACTGCGCTTGCAATTTCTTCTTCTGGAATATTGGGTATTTCTATTACGCAAGAAAAACTGGAATAAACCGGGATAGAAAAATATGCTTTTTTTGATTCTGCTTTTGACTTTTTTGTCAGTACACTAATCATTTCCGCTAAATCTTCAACAGGAAAAGGTAAAACCAACGGTTTTTCTTTTAAATACTCGAAGTATTTCTTGGGTAACTGCAGAATTCCATAGGTTCTCAGTTTTAACTCCTCTTCTTCTCTCTCTAATTCCACCAATTTAACAGCAGAGGTTCCTATGTCTATCCCCAAAGATAATTTTGATTCTCCTTTGAATAATCCCATAGTATAATAAGTGATAAGTGATTAGTGATAAGTGGTTAGTTAGAAACCAAAAAATTTGGTTTTCAGTACCACAGACTGTTCTGTGGTACTGTCCAGTCTATAGAATATTCTGGGGACTGAAATTAATAAAATCCCAAATTACAAATTACAAATCACAAACAAATTCTAAATTCAAAATTACAAATTCAAAAAGAATACCTCCTCCCCTCCTATGCCCTCCTCCGACTTATGTCGGAGGGAAGGATTAAGGTGAGGTGGACATTTTGAATTTTGAATTTCGGTCATTTGAATTTGTTTGGAATTTGGGATTTGTAATTTGTAATTTTAATACCCTTTACACCCTACTCTTTGCGCTTTAAGATATTATTAAGTATATCATATTTTTTAAAAAAATGGAATTGTGGAAATTTTTTATAGATTTACTTTTCCCTATAACTTGTATAGGATGCGGCAAAGAAGGTTCTTTTATATGTGAAAAATGCAAAAATGAAATTTTTAATCTCAAACAAGAAAAAACTAGATATATTGATAAACTAATTTCTATTTCTTCTTACAATAACCCTATTATTAAAAAAGCAATTCATACTTTTAAATATAAATTAGCAAAAGAGATTTCTACTCCGCTGGGAGAAATAATGGCAGAAAGATTAAAACACTTTATCCCCAAAGAACTAATAAATAGATTAATTCTTGTGCCTGTGCCATTAAATAAAAGAAGATTAAAATACAGAGGATTTAATCAATCAGAGATTTTGGCAAAAGAAATAAGTAAACATACAAAAATTCCTGCAATATCTAACATTTTAATTAGAAAGATAAATACAATTCCTCAAGTAAAGTTAAAAAACCCAAAGGAAAGAAAAAGCAATATTAAAGGAGCATTCGGAATAAATCAAAATCTTCCCTATTCAAATTTCAGTTTTCAAAAAAAGATTATTATTTTGGTAGACGATGTAGCAACTACCTGTGCAACTTTAAATGAATGCGCTAAAACATTAAAAAAATTAAAACCACATCAAATATGGGCAATAGTTATAGCAAGAGGATAAAGAAGTTGAG
>JAGGTM010000023.1 GCA_021163745.1 bacterium | reverse complement strand
AGGATCCATAGTAGTTTCCCATAACTGAGAAGGATTCATTTCTCCTAATCCTTTATATCTTTGAATGTTTACTCCTTCATTACCTAAAGCACTTAAAATCTTCTCCTTATCTGCCTCAGTATATCCATATTCAACATTCTTTCCTTTTTGAATTCTATACAAAGGAGGCTGAGCAATATAAAGATAACCTTTTTCAATAATCTGAGGAAAATAACGAAAGAATAGAGTTAAAAGTAAAGTTCTAATATGAGCACCGTCAGTATTATGCGCCACGCTCCCACCTAACCCCGCTACAAAATTTTGATTACCAATTATTGAAAAATCATATACAAATTTATCTCTTAAATTTTTAATTTTTTGATTTTCTTTTACTTTAATTGCCACAAAATCCTTAGAAATAGATTTAATATATTTTCCTATAACTTTTTTATAATTGACTTGCCTTAAATACCTTTCAAGTTTTTTAGCATCTTTATGCTCTTGCCAGATTGGTTTAGTTTTTAAAAGATACTCTACAGTAGAAATTGATAAATTATAAGAGTTAAAATTAGATTTAATAATTACTCCCCTTCTTGTATGCTCTTTGTTCTTTCTTACAAAATAAGACGGAAATATCCCTAATTGCCTAAAAATTATTAAAATCCCTTCAATAAGCTTTTTAGAAGATAACTGCCATCCATAAATTGCCTTTCTTGGCTTTTGTTTAGGCCAAACAGTAATAAATCCATCACTGCAAAGTAATCCCGCAAGTAAAGATTGTTGAATTTCTGGTCTTGTATTAAAGAAAATATTTGGAATAAATTTCTCATTACATCTTTTTCCTAAAAGTCCTAACTGCTCTAAAATGAGTTTAAATTCAAAAGAATGAAAATGAATAATAATATCATTTGCCCTACGTCTTTCAATAATGGGTTTAGCATTAAATTTTTCTTTTATAATCCGAGAAATCTCCTGAAGATACTTTTCAGATTTTTCTTTACCAACAGAAATAGAAAATCTATTTGGATTTTTCTTTTCCGGACAAAAACATCCATCTCCTAAGAAAAATCCCAATAAATAACTCAAATCTTTGTCTATAGAAAATTTTATTTTTATTTCTTTTGTATGATTATTTAGATAAAATTTCGCACCGGGAGTGAATTTTTTATAAGGCCATTCTTTTACAGGAATAAAAAGAGAATAATTTAATTGGTCTAATTTTACATCCAATTGGCTAAGATATCCAACCAACTGACTATATCTCGGCATTACATTATCAATCTTTTGTTCCCATTGCTGAATTATTTTATCATATATATTTAAGCATTCTCCCATTTTCTTTCTGGAAATTTTTTTTCTTTCTCGAATTCTTTGTAATTTTTTCCAAGTAGATAGAGATAAATCACAATAAGCATTCTTCGGAATTATTTTAAGAACTCCTTTTTTAACTTTTACTGAAATATTATCATATCTGTATAAAACTTTACTTAAATCAATCTCTACTTCTTTATCCATACGAGGAAAGTTTTTGGGGAATATAAGATAGTCACCTTGCTTAACCCTATTCCCTTTTTCTAAAATTACTTTTCCATTTCTGTATACATAAACACTGTGGCAACTAGTAACTTTTATAAAATACCCACAGTAAGTTTTTATTTTGTAAAGTGCGGTTCTTAATGGATGTACAATGGTTTGATAAATATCTTTTAATTGCATTCTTCCGGGATTTTCAGAATAGGTCATTACCTGATAATTGAAGGTATTTTCACAATTTTTAACAAATGATTTTACATCAGTATAAAATAATTCTTTTTTCTTTTTGTTATAAAGCAAAATAGGGGTATCAGCAGTAACAGAATCTGCATCAGTCATAATTATTATTCTATGATATCTTAACTTATTAATATCAAATTGCTCTGCAATAGCAGTCCCTAAAGCAACAATAAGGGCCTTTATCTCTTTTGAAGCCAATGCTTTATCTATTCTGCACTTCTCTATATTTAAAATTTTTCCTCTTAATGGCAAAATTGCCTGAAATCTTCTATCTCTTCCAGATTTACAAGAGCCACCGGCAGAATCTCCTTCTACAATAAATAATTCTGACTCCTCCGGCTTTCTCGAAGAACAATCTGCCAATTTTCCCGGAAGAGTAAGACCCTCCAAAACCCCCTTTCTTATTATTGTCTCTCTTGCTGCTTTTGCCGCTCTCCTTGCTTTTGATGATAATATACATTTCTGCAAAATTGCCTTTGCATCTGAAGGATTTTTTTCTAAAAATTCCTCAAATGCCTCGGAAAAAACCATTTCCACTGCTGTCTTTGCTTCAGGGTTTCCTAATCTTGCTTTTGTTTGCCCTTCAAATTGTGGTTCTTTTATTTTTACTGACACCACTGCAGTCAAGCCCTCTCTAACATCTTCTCCGGTCAAATTTTCATCTGATTCTTTAAGCATTCCTATTTTTCTGGCATAACTATTAAGCGTCCGGGTCAATGCAGTTCTAAATCCCGTTAAATGCGTTCCTCCTTCCCCTGTGAATATGTTATTAGCAAAACCCTCTTCGTAACCTTGAATATCTTCAGTATACTGAAGAGCAATCTCTACAAGCACTTCATTGTATTCTTTGTTCACATAAAATATACTGCTTAGCGGTTTTTCATCTCTGTTTAAATAATCTACGTAAGAAATCAATCCCCCATCAAAATAGAAATTATATTCCTTTGGAATTTCCTCTCTCTCATCTCTTATCTTTATCCTTACCCCTCTGGTTAAATACGCCTGCTGGCGTAAATGATTCACAATCTTTTTCCAGTTAAATTTTACATCTTTAAATATCTCCGGATCGGGTTCAAAGATTACTGTAGTTCCGGTATCAAAACATTTCCCTATTTTTCTTACTTTGGTTTTTGCCTTCCCTTTTGAATACTCTTGAGCATACTTAAATCCATTTCTTTTTACCTCTACTCTCATCCAAGAAGACAATGCACAAACCACAGAAACTCCTACTCCGTGTAACCCTCCCGCAATTTTATAGGACTGACCACCAAATTTTGCTCCAGCATGCAAAGTAGTCATTACCGTCTCTAAAGCAGACTTCTTGGTCTGAGGATGCTTTTCTACAGGGATACCTCTTCCATCATCTTCTACACAAACTCTCTTATCGCTTAGAAGAATTACTTTTATGTTCTTTGCGTATCCGGCGATTGCTTCGTCTAAACTATTATGAAGAATTATAGGAGAAAATCCGCCTACAAAATTTTCCCTGAAAGGAACAGAAATATCATAAACCCAAGGATGATTATATTTTATTTTTTGAGCTTTCCTTACTCTTAATATACCTAAATGAGAATGCAAAAACTTAAAGCCAAAAGGATATACACTTATTTTGCCTTCTTTTATTAAAGATAAAACTTTATTAAAAGAAATACCTCCGAGCAAATTAATATTTAGTGAAGAAGATCTCTTCCATAAAATTTCTGAAATAATTTCTGTTGTAGGAAGATGATTAATGTAAGAAGATTTGGTATTCCAATAAAAATCCAATGCATAAGAAAGTTTCTGAGGTTTAGCTTCTGATATTCTCCTTCTCCCTTTGTAAGTCAACTCAATAAATCTTTTCTCATTTGCAATTTTTCTTTGATAAAAAGAATATGTTTTATTCAAAGAAGAAAGAAGATAAGAAAGGGTAATAATAAGTTTTTTGCTTACGCTGGTAGCATTAAATTTCTTATTCTCTAATTTTGATGGGGTAGTATTTTTAATTAAGTGTTCACACCAAATTTTGTTAGGATATCCATCTCCTGCTAAATAACCTATAAGGTATCTCTCTCTTAATTTTCTTTTTAAATTGAATATAACATCTGGAATCTTTTTATTTAAACTATTTTCTCCTGTCTTAATAATTTCCTTAAAAATCAATGCTACTAAGTAAGAATCAATAGCAATGTTTCTTGCGCTATTATGAACATAACAAGGTTTTACTTTAAGTCCAAAAACTTTTTGAATTAAAGAACAAGTATATCTAATTAAATCTTTTTCTTTTGCCCCTAAACTGAAAACTATTCTATTTGGAAGACCTTTATTTTTTATAATAGAACCTTCGCTAGCAAAAATTCCTAAAAGTTCTACTATTTCTCTTTTTATTTTAAGTTTTGGCTTTAATCGAACTCTTTTATTCCAACAAGCGCCAATTAAAACCTTCTTTTTAAACTTTTCAATATCTTTATATTCTAACTCTCTTAATAAATTAAAAGGCAAATAATTGTATCGCTTAAAGTCATAAAAAATATTTGAATAATGGCAAGTTAAAGTTCTATTTGCTCTTTGTTTAAGTGCAGGTTTCAATTTTTCATAAATCTCCTTATTTTTAGTTAGTATCTCTCTAACATTGTAAAGATACAACTTCTCTGTTTTTTTGGCAGGTAATTTCAATAATTCATCTATTAAATCAATTTCCTCAATTGGTTCATCCGGCTCCGGCCATATTTTTGGAACTACAATAGGAGTACCTATATTAATCTCTGAACCTTTAATAGGTAAAACTTTGCCCTTTCTCAAAGTAAATAAAGAATGATACGGAGTAATTTCTACTTGTCTTCCATTCTGTAAACTAACTTTGTAAATTTCACTATTAACTCTGTGACGAATTAAAGAAAAGACCGGTTTAAAACTTAGCTTCAAGGTACAAGGATTAAAAGATAATGCCTCTATTTTAAAACCTTTTCTTAAAATCTCTGCTTCCCCATCAGTAGATTTTTCTACTAAATTAGCATTTTTACTAAAAAGTTCATCTATTAACTTTCCTATTTTCTGAATTTGGATTTTACCTTCTTTTCTTATAATTACAGGAGTATCATAACTTACACTGTTATCTACACACTCCCAAATTAAGTGATGCAATCCATCGCTTCCAGTAGAGCCAATATACATTCCCGGTCTTTTGCGAACCGGCTCTAAACCCTCTAACACATAAATATCCTTTGCTTTGTATGTAGAATTTTTATTAGATTTTTGAAAAGGCATAGAAGTTGGAAGTTAGATGTTGGAAGTTGAAAGTAGTTTTTTTTAATCTCTCTCTGCCAAATAAGAAAAAGAAATAAAAATATGCTAACCTCTCTTTTTTAAATCAAACCGGCGGCGATAAATTATCCTACTTCTTTAAGGTAGCAGGTTTCACCCGCCTAACTTTTATCCCACCCGCCAAACCTTTACTTCGTAAAACTTAAGCGTGCGAAGAAAAACTTAGACGGGCGATGATGCGGAGCTTCGTTCCGCTACTCCATTAGAAATAAGGGGGGAAGCAAAATTGCCGGCGGGGGCAGACCTCGCCTAAACGGGCGAGGTCTTCCTTCTCTCAGCTCTTGACTTTTGAGTTATAGATTTGACTTTTGCTTGCCCTTACAATTTGCGAAGCAAATTGTTT
>JAGGTM010000082.1 GCA_021163745.1 bacterium | reverse complement strand
CCTCTACATCTAAAGATACGTATTCGTTCAAATGTCTTTTGGTTTCATGTTTCTCTGCCCTAAAGACATATCCTACTTCAAATACTTTTTCAAATACTCCTACCATAATCTGCTTATAAAACTGGGGACTTTGAGCTAAATATGCCCTTTTTTCAAAATATCTGACCGGAAAAAGTTCTGCTCCACCTTCAGTAGCAGTTTTTACAATTTTTGGAGTAAAAACTTCTGTAAAACCTTCTGAATTCAAAAATTTTCTAAATGCCTCTGCCAACCCTGCCTGTATTTTAAATATCGCTCTTATCTGTAAGTTTCTCAATGTAACAGACCGATAAGATAAAATTTTATCTAAACCGACTTTAGAATACTCTATTGGTTTATTTATTTCAATAGGAATTTGCTCCTTTACTAAAACAATTGGCTCCAACTTCTCTATCTCTACTTCTATGCCGTTCGGAGCTCTTTTTTCTTCTCTTACTCTGCCTGAAATTTTAACTACCGACTCTAAACCTAAAGAGGAAATTACTTCGTCGGGTTTCTCTATAATGGTCTGAACTATTCCACTTTTATCTCTCAAAATAATAAAAACCAATCCTCCTAATTTTCTTATATTATGCACATACCCAAAAAGAACAACCTTTTTATTTATGTAATCTTTGCATTGATTAGAAAGTATTCTTTCCATAAATTTATTTTAATTTTACTACTCCCTCATCTATATCCTCCACCGCCTAAGTTTTCTCTAAGCGAAAAATTAAGCGGTGTGGAAGCAAGAAGAGAAAGGTAGTTAGCAATTGCATCATTTTTTCTCTGCTATAGGCAAACTAAAATAAAAAGTTGAACCTTTTCCCTCTCCCTCTGATTCTACCCAAATTTTTCCATTATGCGCCTCAATTAACCTTGCACATAAATACAATCCTAAACCGGTGCCTTCCGTATGTTTCCTTATTGCCTCTTTTCCTCTATGAAACTTCTCAAATAATAACGAAATTGTATCTTTAGGAATTCCCATTCCGGTATCCGCAATAGAAAATATAATTTTATTTCTTTCTTTTTTAAATCTAATTCTTATTCCGCCTCTCAAAGTATATTTTATACTATTGTCTATCAAATTTTGAATAACTTGTCTAATTTTCAATGAATCCGCTTTTACATTCGGGAGTTTTTTTCTTGGTGGAACAACCTCTAAATAAAGACCTTTTTTCTTTGCCTGCGGTTTCAATTCCTCCGCTACCTCCTTGGTAAGATTATACAAATTAACAGGTTGGAACTCAAATTCCATTCTGCCACTTTCAATTCTGGAAACATCCAGTAAATCTTCAATTAACTTAAGCAATCTTTCTCCGGAATTATATACCTCTTTTAAATGCTTTTTTTGCTCTTCATTTAACGGACCCCAAAATCCTTCTAAAGCCATAGAAACTAACCCTTTTATAGCGGTCAAAGGAGTTCTTAGCTGGTGAGAGGCAATGGAAATAAATTCTGACTTTGCTTTGTCCAATTGTTTAAGCCGAATATTTGCCTCTCTCAACTCTTTGGTCTGTCTTTCTACTTCTTTTTGAAGGATTTCAGAAAAATGTTTAGCCCTTTCATACATTAATGCATTTTCCAATGCTACCCCTACTTGAGAGGCAATAATTTCTAAAGTATTAATATCCTGAACAGTAAAAGCATCTCCCGATTTTTTAGAACCTAAAAATATAAAGGCGGCTAATTTTTCTATTTTCCTCTTAGTCCTTCTTCTTTCAAAAGAATCTTCTCTTTTTATCCCGCTTTCAGAAAGAGGAGAAATAAAAGGAGAAACAGTTCCTTCTCCTTCGGTTTCGCTTTTCACATAAACCGGCAAGACCACTGCCTTATTTATCTTCTTTAAATTTCTATAAGCCAAATATCTTTTGTCATACTTCCAAGGATGCTCCTGATAATATCTTTCTAACTCTTCTAAAACCAAAGTTTCTTTATTCTTTTGTAAATAAGAGATAATATCGCTTACAAGCCCATCTTTAAAAGGCATCTCTCTTTGTGTAAAATACTCTCCATCTCTTTTTATAAGCATCAAACTCACTCCACCCAACCTTATGTCTCTTTCTATGTTTTCTTTCAAAATATCTGAAATTTCTTTCACCTCCAAGGTAGTGGCTAATTGAGACGAAATGTTTCTAATTAACTCTTGCGGATTATATGTTCCTTTAAAAAAATACTTATCTGTAACTTCTTGCAGAAAACTATACAAAGGCCTAAATCCTATTGTCACAATAGTACCTACAATAAGCCCGGTAATAATCAAATGCTTTATCCCGGTCAACTCCCCCCCAAAAACCAAAGAGCTCAACAAAAACGCTACCAACACATAAGCCGTCCCTACCACAATTGCCACCAATGAAAACAAAGTACTTTTTTTAATAGTAATTTGAATATCCAAAAGGCGATATCTAACAATTCCATATCCGATAATACCCACAGTTCCTAAACCAGCCAAATATCCTACCCAAGGATAAATATCTATTTTATAGGCAGGCAAAAAAGTAATTATCCCTAAACATAATATCAAAATACTCCATAAAAAATACTTAGCCTGAACCTTTGAAACCCCTGATACTTTTTTTATAAAACGAGAAATAGTATAAAAAAACAAAAATGTATATGTGCTAAAAAATATTAAAAATATATGATGAAAAACCTGAGCTCGCGTATGATGTCCCCAAGAATATTTAAATACACCTGAAACAAAATAATCAGTAAAATTAGAAATTAAAAACATCAACGCAAGCGCATATCCTATCCTTAATAATTGTTTTTTATATTTACTTTTCGTAAATAATAAAGAAAAATGATACCCGATAATAGGAATAAAAATAACCCCGATATAAACTACTCTATCCCAAAAAATTATCCAATCATCTGTCTTGCTATTTAACATAAAAAAACTTCCTATAAGCCAGATTGCTATACATAAACTAAAAATCCCGAAAAGTAAATTAACTTTATTCTTTTTGTTTTTCCAAAAAACAAAAATCCCTAACCACAAAACAGATAATCCGCTTATTAATGGTAAAATGGAATATATTGATATAGGCATTTTATCATTATATTATAGCACAAAAATGTAAAATAAAAAAAGGGCCAGATTTTTTCTAGCCCTCTTAAGAAATTGTTTTTTTGGCTTCTAGATTTTTGACTTCTAGATAAGTAAGTATTTTTGGTTTTTCTTCATTTAGAATTGGAATTGGTTTTCCAAAACAAGTAAATTCAGCATGAGAAAATCCATATTTTTCTGCCCGGTGCCTCACTTCTTTAACAAACTCCAAAGAGATTTCTCCTACATGGCTTTCTTCGTCATCCTCCAGTGCCTGAAGAATAGTTTCGGCTAAGCAAGAAAAGGTAGCTCTCTGTGGTGTTCCCATTTTAAATCCTAGATTAATACCATTGATATTCGCTAATCCACCGTCAATATAAATTACATCCGGGCGTTCTTTTAACAGTTGAAAAGAGACATTTCTAGGTTGAGCAATGTCATAAATTATTGCGTTTGGTTTCAAGTATTCTGGTTTTAAAATCGCATCAGATGCATTAGTAGTGGTAATTACTATATCTGCCTTATTGATATCTACAATCCATTTAGATATCATAGGTCGATTCTGCGAATTAATTTTCTTTAGCTCTTTCTCTAGTCTTTTCAACTTAACCTCGTTTCTTCCCACGAGCACTAGTTCTAATGACTTCTTGTGTAATAACCTAGACAAAGCGGATCCTATCAATCCATATGCGCCTACGATACCAATAACCGAATTACCAACTAATGATGTTATCTTTTCGATTGCTTCTATAGTGACTCCCACTGCATAACTATCACCATGAGTAACCGGAACTTCTATTTCTGCTCGTTCAGAGAGCCAAATTCCTTTTTTTGTCATTGAAGAAATTAATGCCCCTAAACCTATTAATTCAGCACCCAATTTATTTTGAGCAAATAACGCTGCTTCAAGAATCCGCTTTCTTACAAACTCCAAAGGCAATCCTAACATCTGCCTAGCTGTCAGAGGTACTGCCACTAAAAATCCTTCTGTCTTATTAAATACATTAAATCGAGAACAAACCACCGGAGGTAAACGAAAAAGAATTTTTTCTACTATTTTTTCAGGCAGAATTTTAGTCCATAATAATCTTTTCACTCTTCCTACATCTTTTCCATCTCTTGGATGAATTAGAAATACAAATCTCTTCACTTTTCATCGCCTCCTTTTTTATTTAATTTTTAATGTTATTACCTTTATAGTATCTTTTCAAAAAATCTTTGTCAAGTTTTCTCTGACAAAAAATTACGGATGCCTAAAAAACAACCAAAAAAATCGCTTATTAAAGCGATATTTTTGATTTATGTTTTGTAAAATAATAATTGACAAATAGCGTTAAGCCGACAGAAAATAAGCATCCTACTCTTCGCAATTTTTGGAGCTTTAAAAAAGCCCCACTTCTGTGGGGCTTAAAATTACCACTGTTGACGCTCTAATGTTTTTAGAGAAAAATATCTTTCTGAAATATCATTGCGAATTTCTCTTTTTATTACTTGGAATTTTCCGATAAATGCTGCCGCTTTTCCTTCACCATTCCATTCTCTTACCTCTATTCTATCCGCTCTCCATGTTTGAGAGTATTTGACAATCTTTTTACAAACCAATTCCTTTTTTCCACCATTTTTTTTATGGTATTCATACTTTTCTGGAAACAAATTATCTTTTCTAATATAAATCAATCTGAAATTATAGTCCGTTAAGGTGCCTCTCTTAGGAAGGGCTTTCAAAATCCAATACTTCTCGTTCTCATCTAAAACTTTATACTTATAATTCCACCAATCTTCTCCCATTAATTGCGACAAGTCAGGGTAACTCAATGGAAGTCCCACAAAATAGGTTTTCTCCTGCAAAGCCAATTGAAAATACTTCCTCCATTCGGGAAGCCATAACCACATCTGATCCAACCTTTGAGAACCTTTCTGAAATCCGGCCCGAAATACCAACAAAGTAGTTCCCTTAAGACACTCAGGAGCCAATGTAATAAAAAGTGCCCTGTCCTTTCCTATCTCTTTATAGAAGATTTTTCTTACAATAATCCTATGTCTTCTTGCGCCTCTTGAAATATCTATCAATTCCACTTTTATTTTCTCTATCTCTGTTTTTCCTTCCATTCCATTTCTATACGCATAATAAGCCCTTTTCATTATCTCCAAACCATCTAAAGCAATACCCTCTGAGCAAAGAAAGAAAAATAAAATAATAAAAATCAATTGCTTTGGTCTCATTATCTCACCTCCTTTTCACCTTTTTCTATTAAAACAATCAATCAGTAAGGGCAACAACACAAAGGTTCCAAGCCAGGATAAACTCATAGTAAGACAAATCAACTGGGCAAAATTTCTGACCGGAGAAAATCCAGAGACAAAACAAGAAGAAAAAGCAATAATATTAGAAAAACAATCCACAGTCACAGGTACAATTACTTTTTTTATTACACCTTCTAATTCTCCTTCTTTTAAAAATCTATTGATAAAATGAAGAGAAAAATCTGCTCCTACACCGATAGTCAATACCGCAACAACTACTGTGGCAATATTTACTCTAATTCCTTGATAACTCATTACTCCAAAGGCAACCAATACAATAAGAATCAAATCAACTACTGAAAGCACTCCCCACTTTAATGATCTAAAGACAATACAGCAAAATAGTAAAATCAAAGGTAGCCCAGCTTTTACTACAAACCATTGTCCTTTAGCAATGTAAAAATTATTGGCTATCCATATTATAGGCGAGCCTCCGAAATCTACTTTTAATCCCTCTTTTTCTGCAAAACTTTTCAGTTTCAAATAGACATCTCTTTGAACCTCAGTATCCCAGGTTCTAATTCCTATCTTTATTAAAGAATGCCTATAAGAAATATCTATCAGTTTAGCAAACTCATAAGGAGACACACTCATCTCATAAAGATATAAGATGTTCTTTAATTTCTTAGAATCTTTTGGAATTTCCTTTTTCCCTGCCAACACTTTATTAATCTCTTTAACTACATTCACTACCGAAAAAACATTTCCTACTTCCGGCTGATTTTTGGCAAATTCACAAAACTTCTCTATTTTTCTTATTGTATCGGGATTTAAAATATCTCCACTTACCATCACCTTAAAATAATCTACCGCTTGAAACTTCTGCAACCATTCGTGCGTGTTTCTGAGCCTATGATTTTCAGGAAAAAACTCTACAGGTGCTAATCCGCTTCTTAAGGGAACCTTAAGTATCCCAAAAATAGAAAGAAAAATCAATAAAATTGCAATCGCAAAAATCAACTTCTTATGTTTTAAACTCCAAAAAGACACTTTACTCAATTTTTCCGCTCTCCAAACCCAAGAATGTATTTTCATTTCAGGTTTTTTTAAATTCAACATTGCCGGCATTAATAAAAGCGAGAAAACAGTGACCAAGAAAATCCCTAATGCCATAAATCCAGCAAACTGCCTAACCGGAGATATTGAAATCTCAAACATTAACAAAGGAATAATCAGAGATGAGAATCCAGCCATAAAAATAGGTTTTACCACCCGATCTAAAGTATCACTTATTTCTTTCTGAACTCTGCTATAATTTACCAGAATGTGAATACAATAAGAAGACCCCAAGGCAATAATTATCACTGGAATGGTAATAGTAAGCACTTTTATAGGAAAAAAATACAATAGAGTTCCTAAAGTGGCTATAATTGCTCCACCCATCACTATTGCAGAAAACACAGCTCCCCACTTTCCGAAAATTAAAAAAATCAGAAAAATTATTCCTACAAAAGCAATTCCAGTTAAAAGATACACATCTCTTTCAATTCCTCTGTCTACCTCTTCATGTATATATCCGATAGAAGTAATCAGCACCTTTTCTGGCTCTTCATATTTTTTCTTTATTCTCTCTAACCATTTATGAATCTTACCTCTAAATTTTTCCTTTCCGCTCACATCAAATACTACTAAGCCCGCTTTAAAATCTTTAGAGACCAATCTTCCGTATACTAATTCGCTTTCTTTAACTTCCTTTTTCAATTGCTCAATCTCTTCCGGTTTTTCGGGACTATTTCTCATTAAAGGTCCGGTTTTCAACATGCCATTTTCTTCTCTTACTACTCCTCCGCGACACAAACT
>JAGGTM010000068.1 GCA_021163745.1 bacterium | reverse complement strand
GCATCAATGACTGGAACCAAAAACGAATCCATTCTGCTTTAAAAGGTCGAAGCCCGGATGAGTTTCTCCATAACTTTTACAAATTGAAAAAGAACTAAAATCTCTCCAAAGTTAGGGTCTCATTTCATTTAGAATTTGGAATTTGTGATTTGTAATTTTAAATAAGTTTTACATTTTGCGCTTTGAGTTTAAATTGATTTTAAGATTTGAGATGTAGATTTGAGATTTGCCGCCCAGCCCTACTTTTGGAACAAAAGTAGGGCTGGGCGAGCCTCGCTCCTTTGGAGCGGGAGATTTGACTTTTGACTTTTAAGTTTTTAAAAATATGTCTTCCAAAAAACCCATTATAATTTTAATTTTTTTAGTTTTATTTTTAATTATTTTATTTGGTTTTCTTTTGCCTTGTTATAGTAAACTTAGAAGCAATCAAAAAAAAATTGGAGATTTAAGCAGCGAAGTTGAAAAATTAAGTATGTTGGTCGAACAAACTGATAAATTAAAGGATGAAAAAATGTTAAAAAAGATAGATGAACTTTTTTCTGCACTACCTAAAGAAAAAGATATACCGGTGCTTTTATCTCAGTTTAATTCTTTGGCTTCTAGTAATGGATTGATTTTGGGCTCTGTAGGTTTTTATGAAATTTCTCCAAAAAACAAAAGAAAAAAGGAGAAAGAAAAACTCAGTGATTCTAAATTTCTAAATATTATTGCAATTAATTTAGAGGTAAGCGGAAGCTACGGTTCATTTAAGAATTTTTTGCGCTCTTTGGAAGAAAATATAAGGGCAATGAATATAAAATCAATCAGTTTTCATTCTGATAAAGATATGGGCGATATTTTTGATTTTAAACTGGTGATAGATGCGTATTATAAGCCGTAATTTTTTATTAAGCTCAAAGCTCAAAGTGCAAAGCGCAATAAAGCTTAAAGCTTATTAAAATTCCAAATTCCAAATTCCAAATCACAAACAATATCAAAATTCAAATGTTCAAAATTCAAAACTTTATTTTTTTAAATTTTATTTTGAATTTTGAATTTTGGTCATTTGAATTTGTTTAGGATTTGGTGCTTTGAATTTTGAATTTAACTACTTTTGCGCTTTAAGTTGTAGTTTTGAGTTTTGCGCTTTGCGCTTTGAGCTTTATGTTTAAAATCATGTTTCCATTTTATCAGAAACAAAAAAAATTACTTTTTGTTTTTATAGGTTTAGTTGCGGCTACGATTTTGATATTGTATTATGGATTTCATAAACCTTCAGGGTCTGTTCCTCAAGAAATTAAAATTTCCGATAATGAGACTTCTGCCAGAAGAATTCCGCCAAAAATAAGTATAGAATTTGATACTTCATTATTTGAAGAGTCTGATTATAAAAATCTTAAATCTTATGGGGAGATTAATGTAAACAATGAAGAGGTTGGAAGGGAAAATCCGTTTATTCCATTTTAGGTTACCACACACCGCGGTTGTTAAGTCGTGGTGTGAGGTAAAGTGTTAAAAATAAACTATTTTTTATGTCAAAAAGCATTAATGTAAACTCAGAGATAGAAAAAGCGAAGAAAAAGGCGAATTCCTTGCGCTTGCCATTTAAAGATCTTACCGGAGAGAAAATTCCTGTTGAGGTTCTTAAGGAAATTCCGGAGGAGGCAGCAACTTTTTATAGATTTGTTCCGATTAAAAAGGAAGGAAATATACTAGAAGTGGGAATGGTTGACCCGGAAGACCTTAAAGCGAGAGAAGCATTAAGATTTATTGCCCTAAGAAGCAAACTAAAGCCAAAAATATTTGTTATTGCGCCATCGCATCTGAAAGAAGTTTTGAAGCAATACAGGACTTTAAGAGAAGAGATTAAAAGAGCATTAACCGAGCTGGAAAAGGAATTTAAAGAAGAGAAAGAGAAAATAAAGCCGGAAGAAATAGTAGCAAGAATTGCCCAGGAGGCGCCTATTACTAAAATAGTAGCAGTGATTTTGAAACATGCGGTGGAAGGGAGAGCATCGGATATTCATATTGAGCCAATGGAAAAGCAGTTAAGGGTTCGTTTTAGAGTGGATGGAGTTCTTCATACATCATTGATTCTCCCTTTACATATTTTGGATGCTATAGTTTCAAGAATTAAAATTTTGGCAAATTTAAAAATAGATGAAACAAGAGTTCCTCAGGATGGAAGATTTCAGACCACTGTAGAAGGGAGAAGAGTTGATTTACGTGTATCTACTTTACCCACCTCAAAAGGAGAAAAGGTTGCCTTGAGAGTTTTAGATCCTTTGGTAGGAGTGAAGAATCTTCCGGAATTAGGACTCCAGGGAAGAAATTTATCCATTATACAAGAGTCCATTAAAAAACCATACGGAATGATTTTGATAACTGGTCCCACTGGCTCTGGTAAAACTACCACTTTGTATGCTATAATGGATATATTAAACAAGGAAGGGGTAAACATTATCAGTTTGGAAGATCCTATTGAGTATCGTATAGAAGGAATAAATCAGTCACAAATTAGACCTGAAATTGGATATACTTTTGCATCAGGACTTCGTTCTATTTTAAGACAGGATCCCGATATTATTATGGTAGGCGAGATAAGAGATGAGGAGACTGCCGGTTTGGCGGTTCATGCTGCCTTAACCGGTCATATTGTTTTATCTACTTTACATACAAACAATGCTATAGGAGTTATACCAAGATTAATTGATATGGGAGTGAGGCCGTTTCTTATTCCTTCCACTTTAAATTTGGCCATAGCTCAGAGATTAGTAAAAAGATTATGTGTTCATTGTAGAAAGGAGATTGTTGCCCCACCTCAGATTTCCAAGATAATTCAAAAAGAATTAAGCAAATTAGACCCGGAACAATTGAAGAAATTAAAGATTAATCCAAATCCTCCTTATAAAATTTATAGGGCTGGTGGATGTAAGTTTTGCGCTTATAAAGGTACAAAAGGAAGAATCGCTCTCTTTGAAATGTTGGCAATGACATCGGAACTAGAAAAAATAATTATCGGTTCTCCTACTGAGGCAGATTTGGAAAAAGAAGCGGCAAGACAGGGGATGGTTACTATGAAACAAGATGGTATAATAAAAGTATTACAAGGAATGGTTTCTTTTGAGGAGGTAATGAAAGTAGTGGAGGAGTAAAAATTCCAAATTCCAAATTCCAAATTACAAATTACAAACAAATTCAAATGATCAAAATCCAAAATTCAAAACAAGATTTAAGGAAATTAAAGTTTTGAATTTTGAACATTTGAATTTTGAATTTGTTTAGGATTTGGTGCTTTGAATTTTGAATTTAACTACTTTTGCGCTTTACGCTTAAAACCATGTCTTTTCCCGCTAGTAACAAATTTAAAGGATTAACTCTTATAGAATTATTGGTTGTTGTTGCCATTGTTGGAATATTGGCTTCTTTGACATTGGTAGCAATGACCGGCACAAAAGCAAGAGCTAGAGACAGAAGAAGATTGGAAGATGTTAATACATTGAGAAATGCTTTGTCTCTTTATTATGCAGAGCATAGAAATTTTCCCGTTCCCACTGAAGGGGATTCTAACTCCAATGGAAAGCCGGATTGTTATCTAACCGGGTCTGATTCTGTATCTTCGGAATTGATTAATGCCGATGTTATTGGTACCGCTGTAATAGATCCGGTAAATAGTGGAAATTATAGATATTTTTATGAAGCTCCTTCATCCGGAGAAGATTTTATGATAAAATTTTATTTAGAGACAAATTCATTACAGGATAACGGATATCCTCAAGGCGAAAATACAATTACCCCATAATATTATGAAGAAAATTTTAATTATAGAAGATGATACATTTTTAGCAGGAATGTATGCGGAAAAATTATCTCGCGAAGGTTTTGAGGTAGAATTAGCTACGGATGGAGAGCAGGGTTTTAGGAAAATAAGAGAGATAAAGCCAGATTTAATTTTATTAGATATTGTACTTCCAAAAACAGATGGATTTGAGATTTTGAAAAAAATTAAAAATGATGTAAAATTAAAAAAGATACCTGTTATACTTTTAACAAATTTAGGTCAGAGGTCGGATGTGGAAAAAGGGTTAAGTTTAGGAGCGGATGATTATATTATTAAAGCGCATTTTACTCCTTCAGGGGTATTGGAAAGAATAAAGAAGAGGTTAAACTTAGAATAGACGAATTCCTCTCTTATTTTCTTTTTAAAAAGCGCAGAAAGATAGTTTGAATTTAGGTTAATATGTGATAAAATATAAAATAAGATATTATTATGAACAATTATAAGCAACAACTTGAAGAATTATTAGAATTAGTCATTCAAAAAGGGGCTACAGATTTACATATTTGTGTAGATGAGCCACCGATTTTAAGGATAGACGGACAATTAATTCGTTTAACTGATAGGCCGGTTTTAAAAGACGATGATATTGAAGGTTTGGCATTTTCAATTTTAAATGAAGACCAAAAAGAAAAATTTTTGGCTTTAAGGGATATTGATTTGGCAATATCTTATAAAAACAAAGCAAGATTTAGAGTTAATGTTTATTATCAGTTAGGACATATATCTATTGCTTTAAGATATATTCCTCAAAAAATAAGAACCATTGAAGAGTTAAATCTTCCTTCTACTCTACATCAGTTTACTCAGGCATCGCAGGGATTTTTTCTAATAGTTGGTCCTTCTGGTCATGGTAAATCAACTGCTTTAGCAGCGATTATTGATGAGATAAATCATACTCGTCATGACCATATAGTTACTATTGAGGACCCTATAGAATATATTTTTAATGATGATAAATGCGTTATTGACCAAAGAGAAGTAGGGATAGATGTTCAGGATTTTCATAGAGGATTAAGAGCGGCATTTCGTCAGGATCCTGATATTATTATGATAGGAGAAATGAGAGACTCGGAAACTATTTCTTCTGCTGTTACTGCCGCAGAAACAGGACATTTGGTACTTGCCACTTTGCATACTAACACTGCGGCGCAAACCATTGATAGAATTATTGATTCTTTCCCGTCCCACCAACAGAATCAGATTAGAATGCAGCTTGCCGCTAACTTGTTGGGGACCTTGTCCAGAAGATTGCTTCCGTGTCTTAAAGGAGGATTAATTAACGCGGTAGAATTAATGATTGCTAATTCTGCTATTAGAAATTTAATAAGAGAGAAAAAAACACATCAGATTGATATGATTATTGAAACTTCTTCTGATGAGGGAATGATTTCTCTAAATAGGTCTCTCGCTGAGTTAGTAAAAAAGAAGCTGGTTTCTAAAGAGCAAGCAGAAATTTATTCTCCCAATGTAGCGGAGTTAAGAATGTTGTTGCAAAAATAATTCTTTTTAGTCGTTTACGAATATTCACGAATAAATTAAATTTGAATTATATTTATCCGTGATAATTCGTAAAGATTTGTAATAACAATGAAGTTTAATTATTTGGCGAGAACCAAAGAAGGAGAGATTCAAACAGGGATAGTAGAAGCATCTGATAAAGAATCTGCAATTACCACATTGCATAGTTATGGTTTAATAGTAATTAAAGTTGAATCAGTTAAAAAAACTCCTATTTTCGCCAAGAAGATTAGAATTTTTCAGAAAGTAAAAGATAGGGATTTGGTTGATTTTTCAAGACAGTTATCTTTAATGGTCTCATCAGGAATTCCATTACTTGAGGCATTACAGAGTTTGGTTAAACAAACAGAAAATGATTATTTTAAAGAGATTTTATTTAAAATTTCCAAAGATGTAGAAGGTGGTGTATCTTTGGACAGAGCATTGGCCAAATTTCCGAATGTGTTTTCTTCTTTATATGTTAACTTGGTAAAATCCGGAGAAGTAACCGGTCAATTAGCGGAAACATTGCGATATTTAGCAGACCATTTGGAAAAAGAGTATTATTTAAAATCAAAGGTGAAAGGAGCAATGGTATATCCTATTTTTGTGCTTAGCACATTGGTTTTAGTGGGGGTTTTTATGTTGTATACTGTGGTTCCTAAACTTATAAAAATTGTAGAAGGAGTAGGCCAGGAACTTCCTTTACCTACAAGAATAATCATTGGAACAAGCAATTTTGTAAGAGAATGGGGGTGGGTAATTTTAATTTTTTTGGTTATAATAGGTATCGGAGCATGGTACTGGAAGAAAACTGCAAAAGGCGGAATGTTTTTCGACGAACTTAAATTGAGACTTCCTATATTCGGAAAAATTTACAGAAAAGTTTATTTGGCTCGCTTTTGTGAAAATCTGTCTACTTTATTAAAAGGTGGACTTTTGATTTTAAGAGCATTAAATGTTTCTGGAAATGTAGTAGGGAATAGAGTATATAAAGATATTATTTGCGAAGCAAGAGATGAGGTAAGGATTGGAAATACTATGAGTTCTGTGTTTGAAAAATACCCAGAGCAGTTTCCGCCTGTGGTTGTTCAGATGATAAAAACGGGAGAGAAAACAGGGAAAATAGAATTTATTTTAAATAAATTATCAGAGTTTTATTCTAAGGAAGTGGATAATATAGTATCAAATCTATCCAGATTTATAGAACCGGTATTAATAATAGGATTAGGACTTATGGTTGGAATATTGGTTGCTTCTATTTTGATGCCAATTTATAATATGACTACTGCATTTTAAAATTCGGATTATTTAAAAGAAAAGGTCGAAGAAATTTACTAATTTACGCGGATATATCGTTAATCGTATTAATTGTGTAATTTTAGGCAGAAAATGATTAACGAATATTCGCGAAAATTAGTACAAATCAGTGAATAGAGGAAAAAGAGGTTTTACTTTAATTGAATTGCTGGTGGTAATTGCCATTATTGGTATTTTGGCAACTATAGTATTAGTTTCTGTAAATAAGGCAAGGACAAAAGCAAAGGATACCGCTATTAAGGGAGCGTTAGAGCAATTAAGATTGGCTGCAGAAATGTATTATGATGAGAATGGTAGTAGTTATACCAATTTTGATAGCAGCGCTGAGTATACTAATATAAGTACCAGTATTAGTAATAATGGTGGAACTTTGACTTGTAATATTAGCGGAGACGGAAGCGCCTACTGTGCCTCTTCGCCTTTACCTGGGGGTGGAAGCCAGTGCGTAGATTCAACCGGTGTTATGAAGTCAGGAGTAGAATGTGGATCAGGAACTGCTTGCCCATAATAGATTAGCAAACTCCGTACCGGTTTTGTTACAAAAGTGGTGCGGAGTAAAAATAAGATTATGCTGAGCAAGGGGTCGAATTTTTTAAAGTTCGGCCTCTTGTTTTACCTCACCTCACCTCACCTCACATCACATCACATTACGACTTAACAGTAATGGTGTGGGGTAAAAGCAATGGATATAATTTTTATTTTCATTTTGGGGCTAATAGCAGGAAGTTTTTTAAATTCAGCAATATATAGACTGGAAGTTAAAAAAACAATTATTTTTTCTCGTTCCATTTGCCCAAAGTGTGGAAAAGCTTTAAAGTGGTATGAGCTTATTCCCTTAATAAGTTTTATTATTCAAAAAGGAAGATGCAGAGGATGTAGAAATAAGATAGCATTACAATATCCATTGGTAGAGCTATCTACTGCAATATTATTTATATTATTTTATTATCAATTACGAATCGCGAATCACGAATTAGATTTTAAAAATTTATTTGTTATTTTTTATCACTTTCTTCTTGTTTGTTTTCTGGTGATTATTTTTGTTTATGATTTAAAACATCATATTATTCCTGATAGAGTAATTTATCCTGCTATAGTGTTTGTATTTATTCACTGGTTACTGATTGTTGGTTTTGATTTTCATACCCTTTTAGCAGTTTTAATATCAGGAGGATTATTTTTTGGTTTATTCTTTTTTTCTCAAGGAAAATGGATGGGGTTTGGGGATGTGGAATTAGCTATTTTTATGGGGATTGTTTTGGGCTGGCCCGATATTCTAATTGCCTTATTCTTATCCTTTGTTTTTGGGGCAATCGTAGGTTTATTTTTAATATTTTTGGGTAGAAAAACTTTAAAGTCGCAAATTCCATTTGGTCCATTTTTATGCTTTTCCACAATAGCCACTTTACTTTTTAATGGTTATATGAGTACAATAATACATACTTTATTTTAAAAAAGTTTATTCTAGGAACTAAGTTTATTTAGGGTCAATGATTGCTAAAAATTTTTTAAAAATATTCGTTGCTTTGCTTGTGGGTATTGCCGGTGGAATTGTCGGATATTTTTTAATTCCGTATTTAACCCATACACCTTTGGCTAATAAATTAAATCTCTCTACTTCTCCTACTATTATTAATCAAACAAAGAAAATTATTATTACAGAAAATACAGGCATACAGGAAGTAATAGACAATGTTTCTTTGTCAGTAGTTGGGGTAGTGACACTTGATAAAAATAAAATTTTAAGTAAAAATACCGGATTTATTCTGACTAGCGATGGGCTTGTTTTAACTTCTTGTTATAGCAAATTAAACAAAAAAACAGAATACAGGGTAATCAATGAAGAGGGAATTTATAATGCAAAAGTTTTGAAAATTGATAAAAAGAATAGTTTAGTTTTATTGAAAATAGAGAAGGATAACTTACCAGTTGTCTCATTGGGGGATATAAACAATATTAAATTAGGGGAAAGAATTATTTTAATGGGAAAGGAAGTAAAGATTAAAAATATAGATGATTTAAATTCTTATAGTTTATATTCCATTGCAAATGTTGGAACTGTAAGAAAGATAACAGAATCTTTATTATTTATTAATTTAACTAAAGAAAACTCTATTATTTCGGGAGGACCGTTAGTAGATGTTAAAGGAGAGGTAATAGGTATGAATTTAGTAGATGAAAGCGGAAATACTAAAGCAGTACCTATTGAAATAATAAGAAAATTTGTGAATCTTTAGATTGATAAATTACAAATTCCAAATCCTAAATTACAAATTCAAGACTTTAATATTTTTGTTTTGAATTTTGAATTTTGGTCATTTGAATTTGTTTGTAATTTGTAATTTGTGATTTGAAATTTAAAATTGATTATTAGTTTTACGTTCACGCTCTGAGTGTAAATTTATTTTGAAATTCGTGGTTTCCGCTTAAATATTACTACTCTAAATGAATTTTTTTCTCAAAAGATTTCATTTTTTCTACTAATACAGGGTTCCATAAATTTTGTTCTATTGTTTTCTTTGCTGCTTCTTTAGTTTTTTGTATTAATTCTAAATCATTAAGGGATGCCATGGTTAAGTCAGGGATTCCCCATTGTCTTTTCCCTGTTAATTCCCCTGGTCCTCTTATCTGAAGGTCTTTTTCTGCTAATTCAAATCCATTTTTAGAAGTAAGAAGTGCTTTTAATCTCCTATAAGTTTTAGAAGAAGAAGAGTTTGTAAAAAGGAGACAATAAGATTTATGTTTACTTCTTCCTACCCTTCCTCTAAATTGATGTAATTGTGCTAAACCAAATCTTTCCGCTGATTCTATTACTATTACAGTAGCATTAGGGATGTCTATTCCTACTTCTATAACTGAAGTTGAAACTAAAATATTTATTTTGTTAAGAGAAAAATCTTTCATAATTTTTTCTTTTTCTTTTGGCTTCATTTTTCCATGGAGCATAGCAATTTTGAACTCGGGGAACTCATCTTTTAATTTTTCATATTCTTCTTTTACTGCTTTTACATCTTCCCAGCCGGTTTTTTTTCTTATCCCTAATTTTTCATCTTTAGTTTCTATTCTCGGGCATATTACAAATGCCTGTTTTTTTAATTTTGCTTGTTTTCTTATTAGATTATATGCATAGTTTCTTTTTTCTGGAGGAATTATTTTGGTAATAACCTTTCTTTTTCCTGTCGGAATCTCTTTTAGAATAGAGATATCTAAATCGCCATATACGGTTAGAGCAAGAGTTCTTGGAATAGGAGTTGCGCTCATAGATAGTAAGTGTGGAATCGTCCTTTTTGCTTCTTTGTTTATTCGTTTTAATTTATCGTTTGTTTGTTTTTCAATGTTTCCAATAATCAATTTAGCTCTTTGTTCTACTCCAAATCTATGTTGTTCGTCTACAATTACTAATGCCAATTTAGGAAAACTTAAATTATCTTGAATTAATGTATGCGTTCCCACTACTAAATCAATTTTTCCTTCGTTTACCATTTTTTTAAATCTTTCTTTAGAAATTTGCATAATTTGAAAAGTTTTTTTTCCGATAAGTTTCTGGGTAGAGCCAGTAATTAATCCTATATTTAGATTTTGTCCCTTTAGAAATTTTTTCAATGTAAGGAAATGCTGTTTTGCTAAAACTTCTGTGGGAGCCATAAATGCGGTTTGATAACCTGTCTTACATACAAGTAAAGATGCTAAAATTGCCACCATAGTTTTTCCTGAACCTACATCCCCATTCAAAAGTCGGTTCATAGGTTTTATTTTTTGCATATCCTGAAATATTTCCCAAGCAGCAATTTTTTGAGAATCAGTTAATTTAAAAGGAAGATTTTCTACAAAATTTTTAATTAAATTTTGATTAAAGGGGATAGAAAAAGATTTTTCTTTCAGAAGCTCGTATTTTTGTTTTAGTACATTTAGGTTTATAAGGAAAAGCTCGTCAAAAGAGAGACGGGTTCTTGCTTTTTCCATGCTACCCAAACTTTTAGGAAAATGAATTTCTTTTATAGCGAAGGATAAATCCATCAAGTTATATTTTTTTTTGATTTCTGATGGCAGAAAATCAGGAATTTTGTCTGCCAATGGAATGATAGGGTAGATTAGATAACGAAGATACCGTGAAGATAGTCCATAGGTTTCGTGGTATATAGGTACCAATCTTGCGGTATGTTTTAATTTAGAAACAAGAAACGATTCATAATTATCGGAGCTAAATTCATAATTTGGAAGTAATTCATAATAAGGATTTGATAGTGTCAGTCCGTATTCAGAGAGAGTGGTTTTTCCGGATACTGCTATGCGCTTTTTCTTCTTTAGAGTTCTGATTAAATATGGTTGATTAAACCATATTGCTCTTATAGATCCGGATTTATCCTGAATAATTGCCTCGGTGATATTCATTCGTTTTTTGAAAGTTTTTCTGTTGATAATTTCTACAATTTCTCCTAATATTGTAACTTTTTGATTTAATCCAACTTTTGCAATAGGAATAATATCGGAAAAATCCTCATACCGATGTGGAAAATAAAAAAGTAGGTCATAGATAGTGTAAATTCCTAATTTATGAAGTTTTTTTATATATCTTTGACCTACTTTTTTATATTTCTCTATTTTATCATTTAAAGAAAGCATATAAAATTTTGCATTTTAAATTTATACATTAGGAGAAAGATTTGGATTTTGGACAGTGCTCCCAGAGGGAATTGAACCCTCATCTTATCCTCCGCAGGGATACGCTCTGTCCATTGAGCTATGGGAGCGAGTAACATTATTATAAAGTG
>JAGGTM010000065.1 GCA_021163745.1 bacterium | reverse complement strand
TTTTTAGTAAATCTTTGAGATTCATATTTTATTTTATATTTTTGTTTTAAACATCTAAAGAAAGCCCATACACTTCTAATCTAAAGTCATAATGATAGCCGGCTTTTAAAGGTCAATCACCCTCCCGGCTCCGCCTTCAAGATATTTTTCAGGATAAATTTCTTTAAGTTCTTTTTTATGCTGAGTGCAATGAGTTGGACAAATTAAGTTTATATCTTTGAATAATTCAAATTCAGAAAAACCATGCATTCCGCCAATAATAGCATAAATTTTCCCAAATTTTTTAGCCGTATCTAAAATAGTTCCCATATAAGGATGAGAACAGCCGACAATTAAAACAATTCCTTTTTTTGTTATTACTCCCATTGATTGTTCTATTTCTTCTAACTCGCCCGTTGAAAAAATATTTTCGTGAATTTTTGTTGGCTCTTTTAAAATAACTTCATTTTCAAGGCCCATTGAACAAGGGACATAAATTTTTTTAATATTTGGATTTACTTTTAAAAGTTCAGAAAGTCCTCCAGTATGGTCAAAATGTAAATGAGAAATAAAAACCTCTTCAATTGATAAAGGATCAATTCCCAATTTTTTCATATTAGAAAGTAAAATTTTTCCATTTGTTCCAGTATCAAATAGAATTTTAGGGGCACCTTTTTCCTCTACCAAACAAGAAAAACCCCAATCTGATTGAAGGTCTTTTCTAAAAGCAGTGTTGTCGTAGATAATAGTAATTCTCATTTTGGATTGTTTCTTTTATAGATTATTTATTTATGGACAAAAGAAAAGGATGAAAAAGATATTAAATTGATGTCCTTATTCTAATGTTCTCAAGAACTTAAGAACTGCTTCGCCTCTCTTTGTAAGCCGATGACAGACGCTTGGTCCCAAGGATTTTTTCATTACCAAACCAGCAATAGTTAATCGCCGAATGTGATCAGCAACGGTTTTAAAATTAACATGAAGTTTTTCAGAAATTCCTACTACTGAAAGTTCAGGATACTTTTCCAAAAGCCCTAATATCTCAATCCTTCTATGATTTGAGAAACCTCTTACAATTCTTTCCAACTGGCGATAGTTATATTTTTTATTGAGTGATAATTTCATATAATTACATAATAATTAATTATTTTCATATAATCATTCTGATGTTCTTAAGAACTTAAGAGAGAGCTCTAATTTCTTCTTCTAACCTTCTTGGATTTTAGAGATTATCAAAGAGTACCGACGATTATCAGGATTATCAGAATTATCAAGATTAACAAGATTTATCAAAGATTAAACAATCTGACCTCCTTCCTTTTTGCTGTATACAACCTTTCTTTTATTATAAATAAAACCAATTAAAATAACAATTACTGAAATTATTATGGCTAAAAGTAGAACAGAAAAGGCAGTTAAAGCGCTTTCTAATAGTTTTGGTTTTAGCATTAAAATCAAACCCAAAAATAAAATCATAAAACCTGAAACAAGTTTTAATCTTCTCACCCAAAGTTGACTGAAAGTTTTTCTCCCCAAAGTCAGAGCAAAAATTAAAACAATGACAGCCAAAGGAATAACATAAACTAAATTGTAAAAAATTAAATAAAGATAATATTCTAAAGAAGACAGTTCTCTTAATGTTAAAATTCTGGCATAGACCATCGGAAAGCCAAAGGTACATAAAAGTTCGTAGATATTTACAGTAGAAGCAATAACTGCCGTGCCCACAATTAACGCTAAGGTAGATTTTGCCAAACTCAAATTTTTCACCCTTTGAATAAACTTTTCTTTATGGCTTTTTGGCAGGGTCAAAGAAATTCCTTTTTGGAAGTAAAAATAATCCTTAATGTTGATGATACCAGCAAAAAGAGCAATAAGCCCGGCAATAATTGTTAAAAATGTGACTTTTTCGCCCAATTGAAAAACATTCAGTAAAACTGACATAAACAAAAAGTAAAAAAGCCCTGAAAAAAATACAAAAATGCCTCCCACCAAAAGAATTTTTCTTCTGGCCCCGCTCAAACCAATTAAAGCGGCTAAAAGAAAGGTTAAAACAAAAAAGGCACAGGGATTAAAACCGTCGGCTAAAGCAATTAAGAAGGTTAAAACCGGCAAGGAAAATTTTTGGGTTTCTATTTTCCCAACAACAGGAAGTTCAACGGTCTCTTCTCCAGATTGCTCCTTTAATAATCCCATCTTTTCTTCCTGCTTCTGGTCTATTCTTTCTTCCACTGTCTTTTCTTCCTGTTTCGCCTCCTTTTCCTGTCCCAATGAGACCGTTCCTTCTGATGAAAGATCTGTTTTGTCAAAAACTTCATTTCCGGCAAGGTTTATCTTCACGGCATTTTCAAATTCACAGAAAGGAATGAAATCTGAATTTGGAAAAGCAATCCCTGAAAATTCGGCTTTCTGAGGCTCAACGATATCGAATACTTTGTTTTTCAGTTTGTCAAAGATATCTTCGGTAAAAAGAAGTTCTTTTAGTTCTTTTTGAGTAATTTTTTCTTTCCCAATTGTTCTGGGAGGATTTTCCCCGTTCCATTGAAAAAGGTATTCATTTTCGCTTAATTTAATTAAAATTCTTCCATTTGCCCAGATTTTTGGAAAAGCAGGAAGTTTAGTTAAATCAAGTTCTTCAAATGATATTGATTTATCAATTAGGGGGCAGGGATTAAATTTTTTCATTTTAATATAACTTTCTGCTTTGGGGACATCAATTCTTCCTAATCTAATATTCTTTTTATCAATAATAATTTGAGGAACAGCGGGTTGAGTTTTGTAGGCTTTAGCATATTCTCCAAAAAATTGGGAATTTGGATCTTCCCAATCGCCCCCATGCCACCCATATTCAATAACTACCAAATTAGGATATTTTTTGGGCCATTCAGTTAAGACAATCGGGTCACAAACAGCGCAGTTCGGGCAGCCAATATAGGTAAAATAAAGGGTACAAAAATAGTTCTGGCTCTCGTCAGGAACAGTATTTCTAACAACATGAGCCAAAATCTTTGATGAAGGAAAAAGAAGCAAAAACAACAAGAAAATGATAAAAATATGCCTTCTCATAATTATTTAACATCACAGGTTGAAAA
>JAGGTM010000028.1 GCA_021163745.1 bacterium | reverse complement strand
CGCTTTTACCAAACACAACCATATTTGCGTTTTCTAGAGAAAATCTGTCAAACAAGACCAAAGAATTATTATGAAGATTTATTCCGTAAAGCACCCCCTTATTATCGGTTAAGTCCATAGAAACAAACGGAAAAACAGAAGAAAGAGTTTTAGTGTTAAGCGGTTTATGAATAAACAATCTGTCTTCTCCTAAAGGCAAAGAAGAAACAAGTCCTTGTTCTTGTTGAAAAATTGCCGGTTTTGCATAAACCATTTTATTTTCCAAAAGCGACCTTATTTCGTTTTCTGTTTCGTCTAATTCCTTTAAACTATCCGCGAAAAAAGTTATATAAAGTCCAAACTTGAATAGTTTTTCTTCTCCTGTTTGTAGTGCATCTCGCAAATTCTCAATATCATGTAATGCGGTTTCTAGTTTTGGGTCTCTTACTTTTCCTCTCTCTTGTTCTAAATAAATTTGAGATTGAATTTCTGCTACCTTTTTTGTTAAATTTTTTAAAACTGTACCTGTTTCGGTTGGATGGATAAACAAAGAAATATTCATTTCTCTATCTAAGGCGATTACAGGAGAAAACCATCCGGTGCTTAGATATCTGGGATAAGTCATTACAAAAATAGTTCTTCCGTACTTTCCTCCCAATTGAAAGTGATTCGAAGAGATTTTTAGTGCGGCAGGAGAAATAAGATTTATTAAACCCGATTGGTTGTTCATGTTTTTTGATGACAACAGAGACATAGGACACAAAAATAAAGATTAAATATAATATATATATCTTTATTGCATTCTCATTTGTTTTGCTTTTTCTAGCTCCGGTTCTTCCTTAGCAGAGGGGTTATATAATTTGTAAAATAATTCAATTAATTCTTGAGTGTTTAGCGGTACCGCGCGAATACCAAAATTCTGTAAGCCGTTTTGCACAAACTCTACTCTTTGCCATAATTGGGTTTTTAATTGTTCGAATCTTTCTTTCTTTATTTCTGTTTTTTTGTTTTTTCTAAAAATTTTATCTATCCAAGTTGGTTTTTTTGTTAAAATAGGAGGAGTGAGTGGTATTACCACATAAAATGATTCTGTCATAATATTGGTGGTTTCGGTTAGTTGTTTTACAAACTCAATATACTCTGTGGTTTGAATTCTTAAAAGCTCATTGGACTGTTCTTCTAATTTTTTTTTCAGCATTTCAATATACGGATCAATTATAAATTTTCTTGAAGAAACCATAATTTGCACAGGAAAATCTAAAGAGTTTAGAAATTCTTGATATCTAAAACAGATAGCATCTTGTTCTTCTGTAGATTTTAAGGCAAAATTTAAGGAAGAAGCCATTAATATTGCTCTTAATTCTCCGCTTTTCAAAATAACTACATCATCTTTTATGTCTTTAATATCTATATGTTTTTGGATTAAATCAGGCATAACAGGTTAACTCAAAGCGCAAAGCGCAAAACTCAAAGCTACAACTTAAAGTGTAAAGCGAAATTTTTCTTTAATTAGCTTTAAGCTTTACGCTTTAGCTTTGCGCTTTGCACTTTACGCTTTGCGCTAAATTGATTTTGAATTTCCGTCATTTCTTCCATATATATAATTTCGGTTGAAGTAGGTAATTGATTATGTTTTTTAAATAAATAGAAAATGGTCTCCCTTGGGGTTTGTAAAAAGCAAATAGGAAGGTGATAAATCCAACAATTATTGCGCTAATTATAAAATAGAATAATTTTAGATTATACCAAAGGAATATCAAAATAATTCCCGCGCTCGCAATATAAAGAAATTGCCTCCATGTTAAAGGCCCTATTACTTTGTCTTCCATTTCAATAAATTTTGGGACAATAAATTGCATGAATCTTACTAATTTTCGCTGATGTAGCGTGAATGTACGCTAATATTAGCGTACATTCACGGAAAATTAGCGCAAATTAGTGATTAGGGGCATTAGCGCAAATTAGTGATTTTTAAGGTCAACAATGTTTCCTTTTATTTTTGGTTCTGGTATAGACGATGCTGACTTAGGAATGCTTGAGGAGATTTGATTTTTTTGGATTTGTATTTTTTTTAAACTCTCTTTTACTGGTATAAATATTTCTTTGGTAATTTCATCGGCGATTTTCTTGCTTGGTTCCGTTTCTAGTTTACATTTTTCACAGATTTCTTTTATAAAATTAGATATTTTTAATTCTCCCAAGAGAACTGATCCGGTAACATAAGAAAGTTTTTGCAATTGTAGTGGAGTTAGATGGTTTTTTATGCCAATTTCTTTTATTTTTTCTGCGGCTTTCGGAGAAAACATTATTTCTTTAATATCTGGAGGAAGTTTCAAATATTTAAGATACCTTTGTTTCAGCAAAGGATTATTTATTTTATTTATTTTTTTGATTATCGAAGGCATCATTAAGGAAAAGTGATTCTTTCTCTAGGATTTTCTTCCGGAGCAGATACAATTTTTTTCTCCGGTTCTTCAAATAGCGCTTTACCTAAATAACTATCTAAATAAGATTTAATATCTGAACGCAGTTGTTCTTTATTTGGGTTTATTACCTTTTCTTTTAATTCTATAAAAATTTCCGGATTAACCTCAGCGGCTTTTGCCAAATGAGAACTCCTCCATTTCCCCAAAGGTTCTGTTAAGTGTTCGGTAATTGCTTTTATAACTCTTTTGTCTTTGAATGCTTCTTTTTGTAATTTTTCTATATCTGCAGGCCTGATTTTTCCGATTTGTTCTTTAATTGCTTCTTCAGGATTTTTTTCTGGTTTTATCAATGGAACTAAATCTGGTCTTGCTTTTACAATTTCAGAGTGTTGTTCATATTTTTTAGCAATTTTTAGCGCTTCTTCAATATCGTTTTCTAAAAACCCATATTTTTCTTCAGGGGAAAGATCTCCTCTTTTGGCTAAGATTCTGGCAATAGCTGCTTTAGTCCGAGGATTAACTGTCCTATATTGAGACTTAAGATTCTCGCTGGTCCAATTGGAGTATCTTTTCTCTTCTTCAGAAAGTGCCACTCTTTCTTTTTCTGCAATGACTCTAAACGGCCTCCCTGCTTGTCTTGCTATAGGCACTCCTTTAAGTTTCTGTCCTAATTTTTGACCTATTTTTCCTGCTATGGGAGCGGTTTTAATCTGCACCCTTCTGCCCGTCCATTTAGCTGCCCCTTTGCTTGCTTTTGTTCCTATTTCTTTTGCAAATCCGATTACTCCTTGTGCTCCATACACTCCCATTTTTAATGCTGCTATTAACCCCCCTATCATTATTCCGCAAATTAAAAGAAACTGCAACAAACTTGATGGTTCTATTATTTGTGGTAATAGATGAGAATTTATTGATTCATCAGTAATAACAGTTTTCATTTGTGTTATTGCTTTTTCCGCTCCGCTTATTTTAACAGTTAAAGATCCTTCTATCATTTTCGTCCATACAGTAGTAGCAAGCCACATAAAAAACGAAGCGATGGGCGCGAAAAATGTCCATTTTAGAAACGAATTCCACCAATCCTGAAATAATTTTGATGTGGCAGGCAATATCCATAAGAGCCAGGCAATTGGCGCGATTATCAGAAGGAGCCATATAAATATCGTCCTTATTAAAAGGAGGATAGCAAAAAGAGCAAAGGCGATAAAAGCGATTGAAGTAAAAATAATAGAGAAAAGTATTCCTTTGCATACATCCCAGAAAACATCCCAACTCTGACCCCATTTTATTTCAGGTTCTTTTTTTGTTTCTGCACAGGTAGAAGGAGGAATGCCTGTTGATAGACATATAAAATTACAAAAGAACCTACTTTCACTGGTAAACTCTGTTGTGGGGCATTTCCATATATATCTTTCGTCTGCGGTAGTAGCAATTGTGGCTTTTTGAAGTCCCATAGCAGCAGGAAGATTTGTAAATAAGTCGCTTTCTCCGGAAGATAAAAATGTATCTGTCATTACTCCTGCCAAATCCAGAAATATACCTGCAATAGTTAAACTAAAATTAATCAATAAAGCAGCAATAATTAATTTTGGCAAAAGCGCCTTCATTCCATAAGTTTCAATGCGCAAAATAGTGGCAAAAGCAATAATTAGAAGAACCAATACAAAAAATATATTGGTTATATCTCTTACTATCTTCCATCCCAATTCTACCATAGGATTATGATTAAATCCTTGCCAATTTAATATTCCTTTTGCTAAACCCGCGCACCAACTTACTCCCGTTGCTATAATGCTATGTATAGCTAACAATGTTCCTCCTATAACAGATTGTATTGCCTTTTTAAACAAACATTCTGTTCCACTGCATGTGTCTTCTGTGTCTAATTTTGGAATAGGAATATCATTTTCTTGCCCGATAACATAAGAGGAGAATACAAATATTCCCAAAATACTTATTAAAATAAAAGATGCTAAAAATTTTTTATTAAATAATTTCATTTATTTTAACTTAAATAGAATTTTAACTTAATCTTAGATTACCCTAATAATCCCACCTCGCTTAATATTCTGTCCATTAAAGCAGCAATAATAGCAATAATTACTTCATCTATTTCATCAGCGCTTATTAACCAATCTATATCAATACCCATAGTTTTCTGGATAGTATCATGGATACTAGAGCCAGGGGTTGATATTTCTTCTATGTCCGGGCAACACTCATGACGACAATATTCCTCTCCGTAATCGGTATTTTCCCTGCAATGGGACAGACAGCTTTGGTCACATGCTCCGGGAGGTAATTTTAGATGCGCTTTATATCCTAAAGAAGAAATTGCTTGAGATCTTTTTGCTTCTGCTTTATCTCCCATTCTCTCGTATTTTTTGTCAAACCCAATCATATAAGAACCATAAAAGGTATTTTGCGGTTCCATGCTGACTTTTACATATGCCTGCCAGTTTCCTTTTCTGAAATCATTGTAAAAATCTTCAATTGCTGCCTGCCATCCATCTAATACATCCCATAGACCACATTCTACTCTTTGCTTGAAAGTAAATTCTGCTGCTTCTGGCCAAGATAAGGCAATTCTAACTCGAGGAGCAAACGGCTCGCATAACCATTCTAAGTTTAAATCTCTTAAAAAATGTAATAACTCAAAATTAGTTGCTTCTTTTAAATATTCTTTCCAGTTTTTAATAACATAAGTTCCTCCTCTCCAATCACCCGTTCTTATCCAATAAATTACATTATCTATGAATGCGTTTAAGAGACTTCTAGCAAGGGCTCTTGCTAAGGCATCTAAACCAAACGGCTGTTCTTTTTCAAGCATATATGCATCGTGTCCAACTAAAATTGGATTCGTTTCAAATACGGGCAATGCTGCTTTTGCTTTATTAGAAGGAATAAAAATCCAAACACTTGTCAAAGTAAAGATTAATAATACAATTATTGGTTTTTTTATTCTTTTTAAAATATTCATTTTATTTGGACTGCCTTGTGCCATGGCCTTTAAGCCATATTACAGATTTATAAATTCTGCATAAATTTATTTATCTTATTTTGTAGTTCTAAAGATTTATTTACTAAAGCATTGTATTGAGAAATTGCTATAATTGTTCTTAAAGGATCTTCTTTAATTAACTTTAAAGATTCAAATATTTTTTGAGAAATATAAATAATAGTTAATTCCTCTTTATGAAACTCCTGCAATTTTGAAGGCGCAGATAATTCTTTTAATTGAGAGAATGTAAGTTTATAATAATTTATTATTTTATCTACTTTAGAAAAATCTTGAGGAAGTTTAGAAAAATCTTGAGAATCTAATATTTCTTTTATAATTTTTCTTCCTTCTCCTTTTTTAAGTTTAAATTTCTTTAAATTTCCCACAGTGATTTCATTTGCTTTATTAAAATAATCTATTAATGCCTCTTTGCTATTATTTGAATTTGTTTTTACTGCAGAAACAGGAATTTTTGTACGAATAAATAAGACATCAGAGTTATTAATAGTTTTTATCATTTCTTCTACAATTGGCTTAATTTCAGGTAGTTTTGAGATAACTATTTTCCCATTGGCATTAAAATTATTTTGGTTTTCAGAAATAACTTCCTTTGCTAAAAGATTTGCTAATGCTTGAGTTAGGTTTTGAGTATTTATAGTTTTAGGTTCAGGTCTGGGTTGGATAGCAAAATCTGTTTTTTTATCATTAGGTGCCATTTTTAAAGGGTTGTAACCTGTAATTATTTCTTCTCCATCCAAATATCCGTCTCCGTCTGTATCAGGATTGTTAGGGTCTGTGCCTATTACTATTTCTTCCCAGTTAAATAATCCATCTTTATCTGTGTCTTTATTTTCCTCTTTTTTGCTTTCTTTTATTTTTTCTTGATTGTCATTTTTGCTTACCAATTTAGAAATAT
>JAGGTM010000081.1 GCA_021163745.1 bacterium | reverse complement strand
AATGCAATAGAATAAATTATTATGTACATAAAAGCCAGAAAGCAGGTGAATCTCAGAAAAAATTAGAACTGAAGAAATTTTGCAAATGGTGCAGAAAGCATACTCTTCACAAAGAAGTTAAAAAGTAATTTCTCTCCGCCCAAAATTTGGGAGGGGTATGGGGGCGTCCGTTAACTGGTAAACGGCTGGACTCCAAATCCAGTCCTGGGGGTTCGAGTCCCTCCGCCCCTGCCAAAATGGATTAAGATTGTACAGCTTTTTATTGAGATGCGGTCGTTGGTATAGAGTCTGTTCACAGTAAAATATGAAAGACAAAAATCCTGTTCATATAGCAGTAATTCCCGATGGAAACAGAAGGTGGGCAAGAGCGCATAATTTTTCTCCTTGGAAAGGTCATTTTAAGGGCGCTGATGTAACAGAAGAAATAATAAGAGCGGCATTTAATATGAATATTCCTTATTTTACTTTTTGGGGCGCTTCACTGAATAATGTTTTAAAAAGACCAAAAATAGAAGTTAAATATCTTTATAAAATTTTTACAGAAAGATTTAAAAAATTATCACAGGAAGAAGAAATTCATAAGAAAAAGGTTAAAGTGAATGTGTTCGGAAGATGGGATGAAATTTTTCCAGAAGAAACCAAAGATGCAATTTACGAATGTATAAATGCTACTAAAAATTATAACAAATATTTTTTGACTTTTCTTTTGGCTTACAATGGTACAGACGAAATGGTTTGTGCAGTAAGAAAAATTGTCAAAAGTAATATAAAAGAAATTACTGAAAAAACTATAATGAAAAATCTTTGGACTAAAGATCTTCCTTTTGTGGATCTGGTAATAAGAACAGGGGTAGAAGGCGACCCGCACTGGAGTGTGGGATTTATGATGTGGCATACTGCTAATTCTCAGTTTTATTTTTCTAAAATTCTATGGCCAAATTTCAAGAAAAGTGATTTTGCAAGAATAATTGAAAATTATAAAAGAAGACAAAGAAGGCTTGGAAAATAGATATATTGACGGCTAAATATCAAATAATAGCCCGGAACCTAAATCTAAAGCCCGAAACTCAAAATCGGGTTCCGGACTTCAGGCTTTGACTTTTGAGATATTAAACATTTAATAAAGCGTTTGAAGTTTGGAGTTTAAAGTTTTATTATTTTTGACATCCAGTGTCTTGATCCGTTCGTCCAACAGACGAATTAGGATCCAATATCTAATATCCAACATCTAATGCCTAACGCCCGCTTATCACTTATCACTTAGCATTGCTAGGTAGTAGTACGGATTTTACTAAAATGAAACCTCATAATTCATCTCCTTTGCCAAAAATTTTAGAACAGCTTTTAAAATTCTGTCTTTACGCTGTTTTATTTACACCTTTATTAATCTGTTCTAAATTCTTATTTCCTTTTATTACTCCGAAGGTAATTTATTTCAGATGTTTAGTAGAAATTGCTCTATTTTTTTATATTCTTCTTTTATTCTATAAACCCAATTATAGAGTTAGGTTTACCCCACTTATTTCTGCTATTTTTGTTTATATTTTTGTAATGACTTTTGCTTCTATTTTTGGGGTAAATCCTTATAAAAGTTTCTGGGGAAATATTGAAAGAGGAGAAGGCCTCTTAACAATTTATCATCTGGCAATATTTTTTATTTTATTGACTTGTGTTTTTAGAACAAAAAAGGATTGGATAAGATTTTTTAATATATCTGTTTTTGTTAGTTTTTTGTTAAGTTTATATGCATTGTTTCAAAAGTTTGGATTTAAATGGACAGTGCATCCGGGCCAAGCGAGATTAATGAGTACATTAGGGAATCCATCTTATGTAGGCGCTTATTTGTTAATTCATATTTTTTTAATTTTGTTTCTTATTAATACACGCAGATCTACGGAGATGGAACCTCCTTCGGCGGATACGCAGATACACACAGATAAAAATTATCTGCGTAAATTGTCATTAATCCATTTCTACTATATAGCAGTTTTCTTTTTGGAAGTTTATGTCTTGTTTAATACCAGAACTCGGGGAGCGATTTTAGGCCTTTTTTTCGGTGCTTTAGTATGGGCTTTTTTAAATGTAGTTTTTAGTAAACAAAGAAAAGTTAAATCCGTATTTGCTGTCTTGCTTTTGCTTTTATTTTTTTCCGCGCTTGGAGTGTGGACTTTCAGAAATGCCCAATGGATACGCGCCATACCCGGAATTGGGAGAATTGCTTCAATTTCTTTAAACGATATTACTGCACAAAATCGTCTAATGAGCTGGCACTCGGGAATCGAAGGATGGAAAGATAGGCCCATATTGGGATATGGTTACGAGAATTTTAATATTGCTTTTAATAAGTATTTTAATCCCAAAATGTACAGGGATCCGGGATCAAGAGTATGGTTTGACAGGGCTCATAATGTTTTAATTGACCAACTTGTTTACGGAGGAGTTTTTGGAATTTTAAGTTATCTTGCTATTTTTGGAGTAGCAATATTATTTTTATTGAGAAGGATGAAAAGCAAGAGAGAAGAATATACAATATTGTTTTCCCTTTTAGCAGGATATCTTTTTCAAAATTTATTTGTCTTTGATTGTTTGGCTGTTTATATAAGTATTTGTTTTGTGTTGGCATTTATAAATAGCCAAATGAGAGAGTTTGAAATAAAGAAATCTGCATCTGATGCCGCCAAAGAGGGATTTTCAAAATCTCCATCTATATTTATGATTATTATTTTGATACTTGCATTGCTCTTTTCAGTTCATTTTTTTAATATACGTTTAGCATGGAACAATCACTTTTGTGCCAAGGGATTGGCTTATGCTTCTGCAGAGAACTACAGGAAGTCAATAGAAGAATTTGAAAAAGCATTATCTTGCGTTTGCAATCAATCTCCCGAAATAAGACAGCATTTGGCCAATACAGTAATGTCAGGGATAAGGAGCGATAAGTTAACTAAAGAAGAAAAGAAATCTGCCTGCGATTATGCTATTTCAGAAATGAAAAAAAATATTGAGTTTGCGCAAAGCGATTGTTTTTATTATCTTTATTTAATGAGCTTGTATAATTCCTGTTCTGTATTTAACCGCGAAAGATTGGAATTGACACTGGAGACGGGTGAGCGGGCTCTGAAGTTGTGCCCAAACAGGGTACAGTTTTATTTTCAGATGGGTCAGGCGGCTATTAATTTAGGAAGAAATAAGCAGGGAATAGATTACTTTAAAAAAGCGGTGGAGCTTAATCCTCAAGTTATAGAATCACATTGGAATTTGGCTTCTGCTTATATTGTTACTTATAATGAAGATTTGGCCCAGAAAGAATTTGACAAGATGAAAAAAATGGGTTTTAAATATAATACCGTAAAAAACTTAGAAAGATTGATAAGACCCTATTATATAGTCAAGGATTATAGGAAGTTAAAGGAAATTTATTTGAAATTGATAGAATTAAAACCAAATAATGCAAAATATTATGCCGGATTAGCAGCAGTATATAAAAATCTTGGCGAAAAAGAAAAAGCAAAACAAATGGTTAAAAAAGCAATGGAATTGGATCCAAGCTACAAAGAAGAAGCAGAGATATTTTTGCAGATGTTAGAAGGAGGAAAACAATAAAAAATTCAAATCTCAAAACTCAAAATAAATTTAAGCTCAAAGCTCAAAGCGCAAAGCGTAAAGCTACAACTTAAAGCTTAAAGCTTATTTATTTAAATCCAAAATCCTAATTTCTAAATCCTAAACAATATCAAAATTCAAATGTTCAAAATTCAAAACTTTAATTTTAAAATTTTGTTTTGAATTTTGAATTTTGGTCATTTGAATTTATTTAGGATTTGGTGCTTTGAATTTTGAATTTAACTACTTTTGCGCTT
>JAGGTM010000089.1 GCA_021163745.1 bacterium | reverse complement strand
ATAAAAAATTTTAGGTTTCTTATCTATGTTTTTAATCTTTGATTTTTGATTTTTGGTCTAATAGCCGCCTTGCGGCTATTCTTACTGCTTCATCCGAAGTGTATTTCGGCTGCCAGCCAAGTTTTTTCATTTTTTCAATACTAAAATGAACCACTGGTACATCTCCTTTCCATCCTCTTCTCCCTCCAGTGTAGACAATTCTAACATTCTTTAATCCCATTTCCTCAATCACAATTTCTGCCACCTTGTTAATCGAGGTAAAACTATCGCAACCTAAATTAAAAACATCGTATTGCTTATCTGGAGCCTCAAATTGAGCATTCTCGAAAGCATGAATCATTCCCTCAATACAGTCCTCTACTAAAAAGAAGGGTTTCTCCTGTTTTCCATTACCAAACACTTCCAGTTCTTTTGGGTTTTTTCTTAATTTTTGGATGAAATCAAAAATAACACCGTGATTCATTCTTGCTCCTACCACATTGGCAAACCTAAAAATCCAAGCTTGGATTCCAAATAAATGAGAATAGGCTGAGATTAACCCTTCTCCAGCCAACTTACCCGCCCCGTAAAGAGAAATTGGTAATAAAGGTCCATAATTCTCAGAAAGAGTTGCTGTACCAGCATCTCCATAAACTGTAGCGCTGGAGGTAAACAAAATTTTATTAATATCTAACTGCCTCATTGCTTCCAAAACATTCCAGGTAGCGATGGTACAATTTTTTAAATCGAGGTCGGTCATTCTATTTCCGCCAGGAATATCAGTATTCGCCCCTAAATGCCAAATAACTTCTTGTCCTTCTATCGATTTCTTTAATGTTTCAAAATCAAGCAAATCACCTTTAATAAATTTAAAGTTTTCTTTGCCAAAAAGGTGCTTAATGTTGTCGCCGGAAGTTAAGGCTAAGTTATCATAAACAGTTACATCTTTGCCCTCTTTGACCAATCTTTCTGCTAGGTGGCTACCAATAAAACCGGCCCCACCGGTAACAAAATGCTTTTTAAATTTCAATTTTTGGCTGTTATTTCTCATAATGCTTTATGTTTTATATTGGTTAAATATTTTGACGACCTCTCTTGTAGTCTTTTGCCAACTAAAATTTTGGGCCTGCCTAATCCCTTGTTTTTTTATTTTATCATAAAAATCTTTATTATCCAATAATTTGATTATACCTCTAGCAAAACCTTCATAATCTTTGGGATTGTGCATAATTCCTTCTTCTCCCAAAATCTCTGGCAAAGAAGAGGTATTTGATGTTACCACAGGGAGTCCAGATTGCATTGCCTCTAAGACAGGCAGGCCGAATCCCTCATAAAAAGAGGGAAAAAGAAAAATGGCGGCTAAATTATAAATATAAGGAAGGTCCTTCCCCTCGACAAATCCTTTATATTGAATATTTGTTCTTTTTCGGATTTCTTTTAAGTATTTTTTGCCGTGATGTCCAATTCTCCCAAAAAGCAAAATCGGCGTTTTAGTCTTATCTTTTAATAAATCAGCAATTTTTATTATCCCTTCAATGTTTTTCCTTTCCTCTATAACGCCGGTATATAAAATAAATCTATCAGGTAAATGATATTTTGCTTTAATTTTTTCTTTTTGTTCTAAAGTCAAATTTCGGGGTCGGAAAATTTCAGTTGCCGCTTCGTAAATTACTTTTATTTTTGTTTCAGGAACTTTATAAAATTTGATTATATCTCTTTTTGAAGATTCTGAAATAGTTATTATTAAATCACTGTTTTCCATTGACCTTGGCAAGAGAAAATCAATATATTTGCGATAATAAAAGGGGTGGAAATTTGGGTTAATTTTGTGAAAGACATCGTGGATAACAATTATGCTTTTTGACTCCAGTTTTTTAAAAGGTAAGAAATGATTTGGTGAAAAAAATAAATCAATTTTATATTTTTCAAGATATTTTGGCAAAATAAAATTTAGCCAAACAGGAGAAATTATTTTTTGAAAAACTCCTTTCGGAGCAAATCTAAAAGTGGAAATGCTTTTTGCCGCCGTGTTCTCCCATTGGGGCAATCCCCCGTAAGAAAACAAAAAATAATCATTTTCAGTATCAACCTTGGGGATATGTTTCAAAATATTAAAAAGATACCGACCCACCCCGGTCATCTTCTTTTCCAATAACCTGGCATCAATTCCTACTCTCATATTTTTTTATTAATTCTTCATAAAGTTTCTCATAATTCCTGGCTAATCTTTCCTGAGTAAAGTTTTCTTTTACTTTTTGGTATCCTTTTTCTCCCATTTCCTTGGCAATTTGAGGGTTTTTTAATAAAAAAATCACTTTTTCAGCAATTGCCTGAGGATCCTTTGGAGGAACCAAAAATCCAGTTTCGCCATCTATAACTACTTCCGGAATTCCACCAACATTGCTTGCTATCACGGGCCTTTTCAAGACAGAAGCCTCCATGGCTACTGCCGAGGGGGCCTCATATAAGGAAGGTATAACTACTATCGCAACATTAGAAAGAAGATAAATCAAATCAGGATAAAAGCCGGTGAAAATAACTTTTTCTGAAAGTTCCAGTTCTTCCACTTTCTCTTGTAATTCTCTCTTAAATTTCTTTTCCTCCTCTCCCACTGTTCCTCCAACAATTAAAAAATTAACTTCCGGCATTTTTTTATTGATAATCTTTGCTGCCTCAATAAAATATTGGTGGCCCTTCTGGTGTCTATCGAACCTTCCAACCATCGCTATTATTGGCTTTTTAATTTTCATTCTATTTATTTCGATTTCATAATCCGGGCTTTCTTTTAATTGAAATTCATCAATTTTTAAACCGGTGTAAATGACCTTAAGTTTTCTCGTATCAAAACCGTTTTCTTTTGCCATTCTTGTAAAATCTCTACAGGTTAAAATGGTTTTATCAGAAAGCCGAATGAGAAATTTAGTCAAGGTTTTATATCTTAGCAAATCACTTAAGGTCTGAATTATCCAAATAAAAGGTTTTTTATGGAGCTTGGCAGGAATAATACTAAAGAGAGCAGAATAAAAAAGGTTAACATGGATGATGTCTGGATTATTTTTTTTGATAATTTGGGCTATCTTGATATTCATCTTAATAAAATTGGGTAATTGAAGAATAGCCTTAAAAATTTTATTCTCCAAAACTAAAATTTTTGTTTTTATGGGAATAAATTCAATTGACAGATTCTTTAAATTCTGAATCAATTTTTGATTATTCTCAGAACAAATTACCATTGGAAAAAAATTACTTTTATCTAAAGCTTCTAATAAGCGTAATAACATAGTCTGTCCTCCACCAAAGGTATTGTGTGTGTCAATATAGAGTATTTTTATCATTAGATTCTGCCTTTAAAAATTTTTTCCTTTAGAATTCTTAATCTAATATTCTGAAAAGATTTGGGAAAAAACAAACTAAGGAGATAAAAAAAGAGGTACTTTAAATTAGGATTAGTTAAAAGGGCTTTTAATAAGTTCTTTCTACCCTTTTTAACCTCTCCTGTTTTTAAAAATTCTCTACCCACTTTAAAATAAAATTCTCCTAACGCCTCTTTTCCTATTTGAGTAAATGTGGGGAGGTGTTTTTCATAAAATAATTCTATTTCTCGAAGAGGTAAAGCCGAAGAGGCAGAAACTGAATCTGGAAATGGATAAGGATGATAAATTCTTAAAACTTGAGGTATACATTTCCATTTATGATTTTTAAGAACTCT
>JAGGTM010000011.1 GCA_021163745.1 bacterium | reverse complement strand
TTCTCTCTGTATTTAGGAATTTTTAAATGAAATGGAGAAAGCCAATCTTCTCCAAAAAATCTTTTGAAAAACTCATCTGAACCAAATGGGTTAAATTCCTCATAATATTTTTCAATCACAGGTAAATCTTTTGTCACTATAATAGAGACCACCGCTGGAGAAGCATCTCTTACCACTTTAATCACCTTGTCTTCCTGCGTAACGCAATTATTAGAAAAATTGCCAGAAGAATTAGATTTATTTTGGATAAAACCAAAATGAGAAGGAATTGGAGTAAGATTAATAAAATAAGCGAAAGCCAAAGTGCCTGCTAAAAATCCTACTAAACCAGAAATTACAATGGTAATAAGAGTATGACTCAGGTTAACTCTCATAAATTTAGATCGGGGACCTGGATTCGAACCAGGACTACGAGAGCCAGAATCTCGCGTTCTACCAATTAAACTATCCCCGAGCACAAAAAGAAATCAAAAGAAAAACCTTCCTGTCATCTTTTAAGATATCTTCTTATTGCTATAAATGAAGAAATGGCACCCAACCCTATCCCTATTATCATCTGAAAAAACAAAATAGACAAAAAATTTACCTGATAGAAATAAAGCAAATCTATATCGGGAAGAAACCCAGAAATTTTTGGGGAGACCAATAATAGAATAGGATAAAACAATAAAGTGGTCAATACACCAGAAATAATTCCATAAATAGTCCCCTCTACCAAAAAAGGACCCCTAATAAACCAGTTAGTAGCCCCAACCAACTTCATTATATTAATTTCATCTCTCCAAGAATAAATGGTTAATCTAATAGTGTTGAAAGTTACTAATACCGCAATCAATGCCAAAATAAGAGAAATTATTACTCCTGTTTTCCTTACAGTTTTAGTAACGGAAGTTAATCTATTGATAACTGTTTTATTTTCTTTATAGTTTACTTTATCAATAAATTTTTTATACTCTGGTTTATTCAGAAAATCAGCGATATTTTCATATTGCGACGCTAAATTCGCCTTAATATTTAATGTTGGGGGTAAAGGATTGCCATTTTCCAAAGTCGCCTCCAATGCTTCCATTATTACAGGCTGGTCTTTGTGTCTTTTTTTAAATCTCTCCAACGCATCCTTTGCAGAAATATATTCTATATATTTTACTTCTTTTAACTTTGATAAACTTGCTTTAACTTTCAAAATTTGCTCCTCCGGAGTATCTAAATTAAAATATACACTGATATCAATTTTCTCTTCCAAATTAGAAACTATACTTTCTACAATTACATTCAAATACAAAAGACAAGCCATTACAAAAACTGCCAAGGATATAGTCCCTATTGCTGCGGAAGACAACCATTTATTTCTGTAAAAATTTAAACATCCGGATTTTACAACTCTACAAAAAGTGGCAAACATATTATTAATAAAATTACCTAATCCAATTTTATCATATATTTTAAAAAATCTCAAAATAAATTCAAGCGCAAAGTGCAAAGTGCAAAGTGCAAAGCTAAAGCGTAAAGCTCAAAAGTAATTAAATCCTAAATTCAAAATCCTAAATCCTAAACAAATTCAAATGACCAAAATTCAAAATTCAAAATGCCCACCCCCACCTTAGCCCTCCCCTCCGACTTATGTCGGAGGGGAGGATATAGGAGGGGGAAGGGGTATTCTTTTTGAATTTTGAACATTTGAATTTTGATATTGTTTGTAATTTGTAATTTGGGATTTGTAATTTTAATAAGCTTTAAGCTTTAAGTTGTAGCTTTGCGCTTTACGCTTTGAGTTTTACGCTAAATTGTATAACAATAACTTGCAAATATAAGAATTTTATTATATATTAAGAATTGCATATCTAAAAATTATATGCTAAAAATATGAAAAGAAATGAGTCATCAAAAATGAAAGAACTAATTTCAAGAAATAAGCATCTTCTTCTGATGTTAAATAAAGGAGAATTAGTGGAAGGAAAAGTAATTCATAAAGGGAAAAGTTTCCTTGTTTTAGATTTGGGTCAATTAGGCACGGGTATTATATATAAATACGAATTAAGACAAAGCAGAGATATGCTCAAAGAAATAAACGTCGGAGATACAATTAGCGCAGTAATTGTAGAACCGGAAAATGAAGACGGTTATATAGAACTCTCGCTTAGACAAGCATCTATTAAACAATCATGGAAGGAGCTTTTGGAGAAAAAAGAGAAAAACGAAGAAATTACCGGAAAGGTAATCCAAGCAAACAAAGGAGGATTAATAGTCAAATTAAATGACTTACTCGGTTTTCTTCCGTTATCTCAAATGTCTATGCGTACACATAAAGAAGTAAACGACTTAAGACAATTATTAAATAAACAAATAAAAGTAAAAGTTATTGAAATAAACGAAAAACAAAATAGAGTAATTTTATCTGAACGAACTTAAAAAACCTGCTATCTTACTAACATCTGACCTTATTAACGACTCTTATCATTTTTAGATTAAACTATGAAAAGTTTATTCAAAAACATATTAATTGCGTTTATAATATTTCTGGTTATTGCCAGTATATTTTCTCTAACCCAAGAAATACCAAACAACAAAGCAGAAAAAATATCGTTTTCCCAATTGGCAGAACAAATAAATGATGGCCGGGTTAAAAGGGTGTTAATAAAAGGGAACAAACTAAATATTGAATTGAAAAATGGGAGAAAAGAAGTTGCCTATAAAGAAGTAGAAAGCTCTTTTACCCAATCTTTAAAAAATTACGGAATATCTCCGGAAAAAATAAAGGAAATTGAGATAGATATTAAAGAAGAAAGCAACTTAAACTTCTGGCTCGGCGTAGTTATTCCATTTCTTTTGCCGACCATAATTATACTAATATTTTTTTGGATGATGTTAAAAGGAGCGCGTCACGGCCAAACTCAAGTATTTTCGTTTGGCAAAACAAGAGCAAGATTATTTACTCCGGAAACCCAGAAAGAAAAAGTAACTTTTGATGATGTGGCAAATTTAAAGGAAGCAAAGGAAGAATTGCAGGAAATAGTAGAATTCTTAAAAGACCCTAAGAAATTTATAAAATTAGGAGCAAAAATTCCGAAAGGAGTTTTGCTAATAGGAGCCCCTGGGACAGGTAAAACTTTGTTGGCACGTGCCGTAGCAAACGAAGCAAGTGTTCCGTTTTTTGCAGTTTCAGGATCAGAATTCATTGAACTTTTTGTAGGAGTTGGGTCAAGCAGAATTAGAGATTTATTCCGAACCGCTAAAAAACACACGCCCTGTTTAGTATTTATAGACGAGATAGAATCAATAGGAAGACAAAGAGGGCACGGAATAGGAGGTGGATATGAAGAAAGAGAACAGACATTAAATCAACTGTTAAGCGAAATGGATGGATTTGAACCGAATAATGGAATAATTGTTTTGGCTGCTACTAATCAACCTTCTGTTCTTGACCCCGCGTTATTAAGACCAGGAAGATTTGACAGACGAATTATTCTAGATGAACCGGACATCAAAGCAAGAGAAGAAATCTTAAAAATTCATACTAGAAATAAAAAGCTGGCAAAAAATGTAAACTTAAAAGAAATTGCTGAACGAACTCCGGGATTTACCGGCGCAGACCTGGCTAACCTAACTAACGAAGCAGCGCTTCTGGCAGCAAAAAGAAATAAAAAGCAGATAACTCAAGATGAACTGAGAGAGTGTATTGAGAAAATCTTACTTGGACCAGAAAGAAAAAGCCATATTTTGTCCAAAAAAGAAAAAGAGATCGCCGCTTATCACGAAGCAGGTCATGCCTTAGTAAACGCTTCCCTATCTCACACTGATCCTGTGCATAAGGTATCTATTATTTCCAGAGGGAAAGCGGCTGGATACACATTAAAACTTCCCGAAGAAGATAAACATTTAAGAACTAAATCCGAATTTATAGATGAATTAGCAGTGCTTTTAGGAGGATATGTAGCGGAGGAATTAGTTTTTAATGAATTAACTACAGGAGCTTCTTCCGACCTGGAAATAGCATCTAATTTAGCAAGGAAATTGGTAACACAATACGGAATGAGTAAATTAGGACCAATAACTTATGGCAGATTTTATCACTCGCAATTTTTAGACCAAGAATATGCAATAGAAAAAAATTATTCAGAAAAAGTAGCTACCCAAATTGACGAAGAGGTAAAAAAACTAATTGATAGCGCATACAATACAGCCAAGAAAATTTTAACCAGAAGGAGAAGAACATTAAATAAATTGGCGAAAATTTTAATAGAAAAGGAAACTATTGAAAGAAAAGAGTTTATGAAAATTGTAGGGAGAAGAAAAATAAAAATATAATTAAAATGCGCGCTCTGTTTTGTGTTGAAAATTTACGATCCTAATTCGTCCGTTCGATGGACGAACTTAATCCATTCATCATCTGTCCGTCCATTCGGCGGACGGATTAGGATTGAATTTTTTACCGTTTATGGTAATCTGAAACTAAACACAAATATGGGCGTGTAGCTCAGTGGTTAGAGCCCTCCGATATAAATCGGAGAGATCGCTGGTTCATTGATATAAAGTCAAAGATATAAGCATCAGAGATTCAATAAAATGGGCGTGTAGCTCAGTGGTTAGAGCAACGGTCTTATAAACCGTAGGTCGCTGGTTCGAGTCCAGCCACGCCCACTCATCAATAATTAAACTTTCTAAACATTCACTGTCATTCTATTACTTAAATTATCCTATTTTAAACAAAAGCCACTGGTTCGGTTTTTTAAATTTCAGAAGAGTGTACCTTCCTCTTAACTTTTTCCCTTTTAGCTCAAAAACAATTTTGTTTTCAGTTTTTTCAATTAGTTTATAAGTGCCTTTGTCAAAGATTTTAACAACTCCGGCTCCATAACAACCCTGTGGAATTTCGCCTTGGAAGTTAAGGTAGGATACTGGATGCAATTCTACCTCTATGGCAAGGACGCGTTTCCCTTTTTTCTCTGGCACTCCTTTTGGCACTGCCCAAGATTTTAAAACTCCTTCCATCTCTAATCTAAAGTCATGATGATGACCGGCTTTTAAAGCATAATGGTCATGAACTACAAATCTATTTTTTGAAGTTTTTAAAACTTTTCCTTTTGGCTCTGGAGTTTTATCAAATTTTCTTTTTTTCCAATATTTTTCAAGAGGCATTTTAAAATTTTTTTTGATTTTTAACCTTTCTTTTCTAAATTATACTAAAATTTGACATTTTGGAAATGTCAAATTTGTCTTAAGAATATAAATTATTAAAAGTCATATATATAAAAATACATAAATTAAAAAAGGACCCCTCGAAGGGGTCCTTATATACATTCTTTTTTCAGTAAAAATTCAAGTTTTGCAAATCTGAGTTTGATGGGGGATTTTTTATCAGGTACATTGTAAGTTGGATAGGATTCTGGATCATCCGATAGTAAGTAATTTATTCCGTACTCTTTTCTGATTTTCTCGGGAATATGATATTCAAGAAGAAATGTCCTTCTTGTATCATATACCCCTATTACCCCGTTGTCGTTACTGAACCAGATAT
>JAGGTM010000067.1 GCA_021163745.1 bacterium | reverse complement strand
TCCCTGCAGTGCAGAGATAAATGCAACCTCTCCTACCTTTGCTAAAAAAACTGCCAAATGTTGAAGAATACTTCCTAGTCCTCCGGTTATTTCTTTCCCTATAAAAATAATTCCTGTTTTTTTAAAATAAGGGGATGGAAGGGAAATTTTTGTTATATATTTCCTTGTTTTATGAGAAGTTAAAAATAATAATCCAGTTAAAAAGCATCCAACTTTTATCCATATTAGTCCATTAATAAAGGACAAAGAGCTATATACAAATTTTGCCAAAGTAAAAAATAATCCTAAAAAGAAACTTGACAATATAGGCAAGAATAAAGATTTAAAAGAATATATTTTTTCTAAAAGTTTACTATAGGAAATTAAGACAGTTCCCAAAATCAAAAGAAGAAACGCAAAGGCCTGTTGGTATGTGATATAAAACTTTTTAGAGAAAAGAACAAACAAGAGAAATGTGAAAATAGGAGAGAGTGCTCCTACTATAGGAGCAACTATAGAGGTCTCCTGAACTTTTAATGCCTTATAAAAGCAAAATAAATAAATTATATAAATAGACCCAGTTGAAACACTAAGAAAAATTAAATATAAATTTGGAATAAAAAATCCAAATGGAATAAGAAAAAAATATACCATACTTAATATCCCAACATAAAAAGCATATGTTTCCGGATCAGGAATTCTGGCTTTAAGAAGATATTTATCCGCAATAGTAACATTGGCAAAAAGAAAATATGACAAAATGGTGATATATAGCCAGAGCATAATTCACTAATTTATACGAATTTAGTGCCATTTTCGCCAATAATTATTAGCGTATATTAGCGGGAAATTAGCGCAAATTAGTGAGTCACAAAGTTTTCTTTACAGATTTTTGCATAAATTTTTGAACTTGGTCTAGGAGTTCGTTTTTGGGTTCGATAATCAACTTCATATAATCCAAATCTTGGGTAAAATCCTAAAGCCCATTCAAAATTGTCCATTAAAGACCAATAAAAATACCCTCTCACATCTGCGCCATCTTTGATGGCTTCGTGAATCCATTTTAAATGGTTAACGATAAATTTACTTCTTTTTTCATCTTTTCTATCTGCAATCCCATTCTCGGTTATATAAATTGGCTTATTGTATTTTTTTAATTGTAAAAGCACATAATAAATTCCTTTGGGATATATTTCCCAGCCAATATCAGAAATATTTTTATTTTCATTTTTATCCCACCATTCATTTGGTTTTTCCCAGCTGAATTTTATTCTGTTGTGTGCATAATAATTTAATCCTATAAAATCCAAGTGGTTTTTTATTTTGTTTAAAAAATACTTGTTCCAAAAATAATCACTTAAATTTTTAAGCATTATGTTGATTGGTTTATTTTTGTATGCCTCGAAATAAACATTATTTTTTGCTATACCTATTGCCGCTGGATGTTTTTTCGAATCAAAAGAAGTTCTTTTAATAATTTTATAAGCCAGTTTATGTGCTTTTATTAAATTTCTTATCACTTTTATGGTCTTTATTAAATTTTTTTCCTGAGGAGGCCAAATGCCTTGATGATAAGACAAAAATGCATAAATTAATGGCTCATTGATGGTTATCCAAAAATTAACCAAACTTCCAAATTCTTCTGCTATTTTTTTAACATAAAAAGAAAAGTATTCAGGTGCCTTTTTATTATTCCATCCTTTTAATTTTTCAAACCAAATCGGAGTAGTAAAATGCCAGATGGTAACAAACGGCTCAATGTTCCTTTGTCTTAATGCCAACAAAACTTCTTTGTAATGATTTATTTCTTTTTGATTAAAAATTCCTCTGCGTGGCTCAATTCTTGACCATTCAATAGAGAAGCGCAAGGCATTATTATTTAATTCCTTAGCCAAATCAAAATCTTGTTCATATAAATGATAATGGTTACAAGCAAGGCCTGAGATAAAATTATCAGGATTTTTTCCTTGCTTTTTTAATTCTTTAATTCTCTTTTCTGATTTTTCCCATTCTGACCAATTGTTTTTATTATTTCCTTCTGTTTGATGCGAAGAGATGGAAGTTCCCCAGCAAAAATTCTCTGGAAATTTTAGAATCTTCATTAAGCTTATTATAGCATAAAATCCCCCCTTTATCTCCCCCCTCCCTCTGGGAGGGGGGAGTAAGATGGGGGAGGGGTCACGATGCTCTTAGAAGGTAGAAACCCTTTTTCTTGGAAAATACTACAATCTCTCTTTTTGCTCTCCTTTTATGAAAGAAAAAAGTTATCCACAGGTTGACTTTGTTTTCTTGTGATATGATTTATGGTATAATAAAGTTAAAATTACAAATTACAAACAGTATTTTAGCGCAAAGCTCAAAGCTCAAAACTCAAAACTACAACTTAAAGCGCAAAGCTTATGAAAAATAATCAAAACCAGCAGGTTAAATACAGAGCTTATAAATTTTCCGTAAAGATTATTAAATTTGTGAGCAATCTTCCCAATAAAAGAATATTTTGGATAATTTCAGATCAATTAATAAAAACCGCTACCAGCATTGGAGCAAATATCATTTTCTATGAAATTGCCCTTAAAAGTGCTAATGAAACAAAATATTGGTTAGGACTTTTAAGAGATACTACTAATATAAATAAAAAAGAAATTAACGAATTTTTAAAAGAAACAGAGGAAATTGCAAAAATTTTAGGAGCAAGTTTATTAACTTTAAAAGGAAAAAGATAGCTTTAAGCTTTACGCT
>JAGGTM010000084.1 GCA_021163745.1 bacterium | reverse complement strand
TAAATTCTTGCAAATTTTTTATTAAAGATTATAATAAAAAACAGCGGGGTGGAGCAATGGCAGCTCGTCGGGCTCATAACCCGAAGGTTGCAGGTTCGAATCCTGCCCCCGCAAATTATATTGCCGGGGTAGCTCAGTTGGCAGAGCGAGGGACTCATAAACCCTAGGTCGTGGGTTCGATCCCCACCCCCGGCATAGATCATGATAAAAATAAAAGAATCCTCAAGAATAAAGGAAATAGAAAATAAATGGAATGATTCTATTGAGAACCTCCTGTATAAATGGCATTGGAAAGATAATTTGATGCACAAGGAAATTGGAAAGAAACTTAATATTCCTCGTTCAACTATTACACGCTGGTTTCACCAGTTAGGAATTCCCTCTCAAGATAGTCATAGGATAACGAAATTAAATTTACTAAATGTAGGCCCACGAAAAGGACCGAGAGCAAAACCAAAAATTAAATCCAATCCTCGTTTCTCAGTAAATAGAGAATTCTTTAAAAGATGGAGTCCAGAAATGGCTTATGTATTAGGATATTTTGTTGCTGATGGTTGCATGTTTATCAATCCACGAGGATCTCATTACATCGAATTTACTTCTACTGATAAAGAATTAATAGAAAAAGTCAGAAAATTAATAGAATCTAATCATTCAATAGGAATATTTAAATCATCCAATCCTCATTGGAAAACTAAATATCGATTACAGATTGGTAGCAAAGAAATGTTTAAAGATTTATTAAAGCTTAACTTAACTCCTTGTAAAAGTAAAAGCATAAAACTTCCAAATATTTCCCGTAAATATTTCGCAGATTTTGTTCGTGGATATTTTGACGGAGATGGCTGTGTAGTCTTTGTAACCTACCCAAGAAAAAACAGAAAAAGTTTACAAAAGGTCTTAACTACTAGATTTACTTCTGGAAGCCAAATTTTCCTTCAAGATTTGTGGAAACTTCTTCAAAAATATGCAAAATTAAATGGAGGAGGACTACGCAAAAAGAAAGGTGGTTTCGAATTAATCTTTAGTATTTATGACAGCTTAAAACTTTTTAAATTCATGTATAAAAATGTATCATCTAATCAATTTTTGAAAAGAAAATATCAAATTTTTCAAAAGGCCTTTAATACACTTGGGGGCGTAGATCAATTGGTCAGATCGTCACTCTGTCACAGTGAAGGTTGCCGGTTCGAGTCCGGTCGCCCCCGCTAATAAAGATTTTCAAGTAAATAACTAGAAGCAATAAAACTCCTTTGTTCTCACTTTTAAAGAGAAAGATAAGAAAGAAGCTTCCAAGAATTGAAGCAGCAAAGCGACCCGCCTAAGTTTTTCCAAGAAAAATTTAGGCGTGAAGCTTTGCAATGAACATATCGCGGAGCTTCGCTTATTGCGGAGCTTCGCTCCGCTACTCCAGAAATATATATTTAACTAGAGCAGAAAGCCTATTCCATAGAATCTATTTTCATCCAAAGCCCAACTTTTGACTAATAATTTATATTCGTTTGGCCTATAATGAAAAATCGTGAAAATAGGAAATAGAACACGAGGAGTAGAAAATCCAAAAACAAGAAAAAAAATAATTGAAATCGTTAACAAATGGCTAATATTGGCAGTGAAGTTTTAAGGGCTATTAATTGGCGTAAGAAAAATTTTAAATATAGCAGAATGGCTTTTGAAAGGGCCCTAGAACTTTTAGATTTAACTATTGAAGATAAGAAAAATCATTCTTCGGGAAAGTTAAAAGAGCTTTTAAGAACCAGAGAACTTTTGGTGGATTATTTTTTTGATAATATCTATAAAACTAATGACAAAATTTGGCAGAATTATTTTTTGGCTTTTAACCGATTAAGAGCAATAAGAAATAAACAATAAAAACTACATTTCTACCTAAAAACATGGAAACTTTAGCCATTATTTCGTTCTGTCTCGGATTATTATTAAGTTTTTCCAAGAAAAAAGAAGTAATTAAAAAATGCACTAATATTTATCTTGTTTATTTCGGATTGCCTTTTTTAATTTTAGTATCTTTATCAGCTGAAAGATATATACAGTGGTGGCCCTTTATCTCTGCTGTAATGATTTTCCTAATCTGTTTAAATTTGGTTGCCTATTATTTGCTCAAATATATTAATCTCGAGCCTAAGAAAAAATCGGCTCTTTTTTTATGCGGTACGTATGGTAATTTTGCCTATCTTGGTATACCTGCTGGGTTTATCTTTTTTGGTAATTTAGGAGTGGCTCTATCTGCTTTAGCGACTATAGCCGGTGGGCTAATCCATTTTAGTTTGGGAATATACTTATCTAATTCTTATGTCCAAGGAAGATTTAATTCTCTCAAAGAAATGTTTAAATTTCCTTTACTTTATGGGCTGATTGCTGCACTTATTCTCTCTAGATATAATATTTCTTTCCCAAAGGATATTAGAACTTTTGCCTCAATCGCTATTTATCTAGCCATTTTTCTAGTCGGTATCTCATTACAGTTTAAAAAATTTGAATGGTCTTATATCTTTGGAATATTTTTAAAATTCTTGATTTCACCTATCTCGGCTTTAATTATCTCATATCTTATCCATCTTTCCTGTAACTATAGAAATATGCTTCTTTTATTAAGCTTAACACCCCCCGCCTTAGTCAATACAATTATCTCAATCAATTATAAATTTGATGAAAGTCTAACTGCTGAACTTACTTCAGTGGGTACAGGCCTATTTATTTTAGGTTTATTTTTGCTTAAATACCACAGTTATTTAATTTAAAGCAAGCAACTGTCATCCTAACTACCAACTACCACTTCATAAAAATTGTTCCCACTTTGGCGAATTAGTCGTTAAAAGAACAGCTACCACAAGACCTCTTGGTGCGGGAAACTTCATCTACTTTTCAAAAGCCAGTCCCGTGTTAATTAGCAATAACAATTTCTACAATCTCTCTAAATCCTGAATAACTTTCTGGTAAATTTCTATTGCTCTTTTGGCGTCTTCTTTGTTTATTTTAACATCGGGAGAATGAACTATTCTATTTCTAAATCTATGCGCTCTTCTTAAGTCATTTATATTAGCAATTTGCGATGGGTTTATTTGTTTTAATCTCTCTCCCATATCCTTCCCCTTATATCCTGCTCTTTCAAGAATGTTGTTTACAATTTCATCTGCTTCTATAATAGCTAATTTCAAGTTTGACTCATCTCCTTTTTCTAATCTTTTCTTTATTTTCTTCAATTTCTTGAGAGTAATGCTTTGGGATAAATTAAAATTATTATTCTTCACTATTCTTTTATCAGATTTTTTGGAGCTTGATTTAAAAATTATCGCCAAAATTCCCATAAAAAAAACAACGCTTAACACAAAAGAAATGCTTTTCAAGACAAACTCTATTTTTTCCCAATTTAAAATCATAATACCTTTGAGGATTTAAAGAGAAATTTTCACATTTTTCAAGAAAAGAGTTTCCACCTTTTTAAAATTATCGTGACCCCCCCTTACTCCTCCCCGCCGTAATTTTGTCGCACAAATAGGGTTGTGAGAAAAATCAAGTTTTACTCTCAATAATTAGAACAACTTTGATTTTCTGAAGCAAAATTACGGCGGGGGAGGATTTGAAGAGATCTATTCTATAACTTTTACATCATCGCATAAAATAGATAATCTCCCCCCTCTGTCATTTACCTTTCCTCTTACTAATACAATTTTGTCTTCCTGCCAAGAAGTAATTGTTTTTTCTAAGATGTCCGGAAAAACCACCACTTCTGTCTTGTCTGTAAAATCCTCCACTTCCACAAAAAGCATTGGTTTTCCGGTTCTTGTGTTAATCTTGGTAATTTTATTTATAATTCCTCCTATTCTAACTCTTTTTCCAATATATTTTGCAGAAACCTTTTCGCACGGAACAGATAATTTTTTAAAATAGTCATAATATTTATATGTGGGATGTTCTGAAATATAAAGACCCAGCAATTCTTTTTCCCATAGGAGATATTCCTTTTTATCTGCAGGTGGGACTTCTTCTAATTTTATTCCTACATCTTGAGAAGAATCAAATAAAGAGAATTGTCGTTCCATTTTTCTTTTCTGAACATCTTTAGCGTAATTTAGTAATTTCTCTAAATTAAACAAAAGTTTGTTCCTTTCCTCTAAGCAATCCAATGCTCCCGCTTTAATCAATGCTTCCAGTGATTTTTTATTGAGATCTTTAGATTGAATTCTTTCTATAAAATTAGACACGGAAGTAAATTTCCCATAATTTTTTCTTTCTTTTACAATTACCTCAACTATATTATGACCAACGTTCTTAATTGCGTTTAATCCAAATCTAATCTGGTCTCCCACAACTGTAAAATCTCCGTCGCTTTCATTTACGTCAGGAGGAAGAACCTTTATTTTCATCTTTTTGCACTCATTTATCAAAAACGCAATTCTTTCTATATCATTCTGTTCGGAGGTCATCAAAGATGCCATAAACTCCGCTGGATAATGCGCTTTTAGAAAAGCGGTCCAGTAAGCAATCATAGCATAACAGCAACTGTGGCTTCTATTAAATCCATACCTTGCAAATGGTTCTATCCATTCCCAGATTTTTTCTGCAGTATCTTTGCTAATCCCATTATTAATCATACCGTTTATCATTTTCTCTCTTTGTTCTTCCAGTAATTTTCTAATTTTTTTGCCAACTGCCTTTCTTAGAATATCTGCCTCTGCCAATGAAAATCCCGCTAGTCTCTGAGCAATCTGCATTAATTGCTCCTGATATACACAAATTCCATAAGTATTCTTTAAAATCGGTTCTAACTTTGGATGTAAATATTCTATCTCTTTACGGTTATGCTTTCTTGCAATATATTCCGGTATAAGATCCATTGGTCCGGGCCTGTATAAAGCAACCATGGCAATTATGTCTTCGAACTCAGATGGTTTTAACTCCTTTAAATATCTTTTCATTCCTGCTGATTCCAACTGAAATACTCCTGTAGTATCTCCTTTGCAAATCAAATTGTAAGTCTCTTCATCATCCAACGGAATTTTACGAATATCAATTTCCTTATTGTATCTCTCTTTAATTTTGTAAACCACATTTTCAATAACGGTTAGTGTTTTTAATCCAAGAAAATCAATTTTTAAAAGCCCAAGATCCTCAATAGAATGCATCTCATATTGAGTAACAATCGCATCTTCATTCTGTGTGGGGCGCTGACGTGGAATTACCTTGTTAATATCCTCTCTTGTGATAACTACTCCGGCAGCATGAGTAGAGGCGTGACGTACTACTCCTTCTAATTTCATTCCTGTATCAATCAACTTCTTTACGTCCTCGTCAGTATGATACAAATGATGAAGTTCTTGAGATTCATGTAATGCTTTTTCTAAATTCATCCCGAAAGGAATCATCTTTGCAATTTGGTCGCATAAATTATACGAATAATTCATTGCTCTTCCTACATCTCTTACCACTGCTCTAGCAGCCATAGTACCAAAAGTAATAATCTGTGCTACATGATTTTCTCCGTATTTCTCTGTCACATACCTAATAACTTCATCTCTTCTATTATCCGCAAAATCTATATCAATATCTGGCATAGAAATTCTTTCGGGGTTCAGAAACCTTTCGAATAAAAGATTGTATTTTAATGGATCTATCTCGGTAATATTTAACAAGTAAGAAACGATAGAACCAGCAGCACTTCCTCTTCCCGGCCCCACTATAATTCCGCTCTTTTTTGCCCAATTTACAAAATCAGCCACAATCAGAAAATAAGAAGCGAAACCAGTTTGTTTAATTACGGATAACTCATATTCTATTCTATCTACCACCTCCTTTTTTAAATTCTTTCCATATTTTATTTTAAAGCCATCGTAAACCAATTCCCTCAAATATTCATCTGCATTTTTCCCATTTGGAAGTTTAAATTTCGGAAGACGTATTTCGCCTAATTCAAATTCAAAATTACATCTATTTACAATTTCCTGCGTATTAGCTATTGCCTCTGGAACATCTTTAAAATCTTCCACCATCCTTTCAATTGGTCTTAACGAAAAATCATCTTTTTTCATAGTAAGTCGCTCTGGATCGTCTGCCTTTCTGTCTGTGTTTATAGCCATTAAAATATCCTGCGCATCCGCATCCTCCGGCCTAAGATAATGACAATCATTAGTTGCCACTAATGGAATTTTATATTTCTTTGAAATCTCGATTAATCCTTTATTCGCTATAGCCTGTTCCGGTATGCCGGGGTGATGCTGTAATTCCAGATAAAAATTACCTTTTCCAAAAATATCCAGATATTCAAGCGCCAGTCTTTCTGCTTTCTTGAAATCATTATTTAAAATTGCCTGAGGAATTTCTCCCTTCAAACAAGCAGATAGAGCAATTAGTCCTTGACTATGCTCTCTTAGTAAGTTTTTATCAACCCTAGGTTTATAATAAAATCCCAAAAGCCATGCCTTTGTAGTTAACTGCACAAGATTTTCGTATCCTTTCTTGTCTTTTACCAATAAAACTAAGTGATATTGCCTGTGGTCTATATTTGGTCTTTTGTCGTTTATAGTTTCATAAGCGATATATGCTTCGCTTCCTATAATTGGCTTAATCTCTCTTTTCTTTGCCTCTTTATAGAATTCTACTACACCGTACATATTTCCGTGATCGGTCAAAGCTATTGAGTCCATTCCCTGTTCCTTTGCATAATCTAAAAGTTCAGGAATCTTTGAAAGCCCGTCTAATAAAGAATAATGACTGTGCACATGCAAATGAGTAAATTTATGACTCATATATTTAAGTATAACAATAAGTGGTAATTTTTCAACGAGTTAATTCTTCTAATTTCTTAAGGATGTTGGTATAATAATCAAAATGAAATTTAGCGCAAAGTGCAAAGTGCAAAGTGCCCCGAAAGAAAACCTGCGGCTTACTACGGGGCAGGCAAGGCTACAACTTAAAGTGTAAAGCTAAACAAATCTAAAATCTACAACTAAAATCTAAAATCTTAAAACTTTAAAATCCGAAATTCGAAATCCGAAACAATGACCAAAATTCAAAACTAATTTTAGCGCAAAGCGCAAAACTCAAAGCGCAAAGCTAAAGCGCAAAGTGCAAAACTATAATCTTTAAATTACAAATCACAAATTCCAAATTATTTACCCGCCTAAATTTTGCCTGCCCGCCCAAGTTTTACTTCATAAAATTTGGGTGGGTAAAAATTTATGATTTTGAATTTAATTACTTTTGCGCTTTACGCTGTAGTTTTGCGCTTTTCGCTTTGAATTTTGAGCTTTCTAAGTATTATGTTCAATAAAAAATTTTATGTAATCTGCGATAATATTCGCTCGCTAGAGAATATCGGCTCTATCTTTAGGACCTCTGATGGATTGATAATCGATAAAATTTTTCTATGCGGCATTTGCGGGACTCCGCCTTCTCAAAAAATCTCCAAAACCGCACTGGGAGCGGAGGAAAATATTCCTTGGGAATATCATTTTTGGACTTGGAAAATAATAGAAAAACTAAAAAAAGAAAAAGTCAAAATAGTAGTTTTGGAGCAAAAAAGAAATGCCACTTGCTTAGAAAAATTCAAGCCGGAATTTCCTCTGGCATTAGTTATAGGAAATGAAATAAAAGGAGTTTCTGAATCTGTATTAAAAAGGGCGGACAAAATTGTGTATATTCCTATGCTCGGAAAAAAAGAATCATTTAATGTAAGTGTGGCATTTGCAATTGCAGCGTATAAAATAAATACCTATAGAATAAATTACAAAAAATATGAATTTTCTAAATAAAATAAGCAACAAAAAAATTATAGTTGGAATAGACGAAGTTGGAAGAGGGGCATTAGCGGGTCCGGTTATGGCAGTAGCAATAGGAATTAAAAAAGAAAATCTGTTAGAAATATGCGATGAATTTTCTATGATTAAACACGGAAAAGAATTCAAAGATTCTAAACTTCTCTCCGAAACACAAAGAGAAAAGATATTTGAAAAAATTTTTCAATGTGATAAGTTGAAAATAGGAATTGGCATGGTTTCTCCTTATATTATTGATAAAATGAATATTTTAAATGCAACTATTCTCTCATGGAAAAAAGCAATTAAAAATCTGAATATCTCTTTTGATTATTTATTCTTAGACGGAAAAACAAAAATACCTGATATAAATGTATCGCAATTCCCCTATGTAAAAGCAGATAGAAAAATCTTGGTCTGTGCTTTGGCATCTATTGTAGCGAAAGTTCATAGGGATAACCTAATGAAAAAACTTCACGGCAAATACCCCAATTACTATTTTTCAAAAAATAAAGGTTATGGAACAAAAATTCATATTAAATGTCTTAAAAAATTTGGCCCTTGCGATATTCACAGAAAAAGTTTTTCCCCTGTATTTGAAAATATGAAATTTAAAGAAAAAGTTTACTTCATTGTATCAAAAATCCCAAAAGGGGAAACCTTAACCTACAAAAAAGTAGCGGAATTAGCAGGCTCTCCTTTTGCCTTTAGGGCAGTAGGAAATATATTAAATAAAAACAAAGACAAAAAAATTCCCTGCCACAGAGTAATACGTTCTGATGGAAATCCTGGTGGATATAATAAAGGAGCAAAGGAAAAAATCAGCTTGCTCAGGAGGGAAAACGCTGTTTAATTCGAAGTTTTCAAAATGGGCAGATTTTCTCTGCTTTATTAAAATATGAGCAAAAAAGAAGCAAAACAAAGAATAGAAAAATTAAAAAAGGTAATAAATTACCATCGTTATCTATACCATGTTTTAGATAAACAAGAAATTTCAGACGCTGCCTTAGATTCTTTGAAACATGAACTTTATCTATTAGAACAAAAATACCCGGAATTTATCACGCCCGACTCTCCCACACAAAGAATAGGAGGAAAGCCATTGGAAAAATTTGAAAAGATAAAGCATAAAATTCCTATGCTTTCTATTGAAGATATTTTTACTGAAGAGGAACTACAGGATTGGGAAGAGTATATAAAGAAATTAATTCCAGGAGAAAAATTTGATTATTTTGTAGAATTAAAATTGGATGGCTTGGCTATCTCTTTAATTTACAAAGATGGCATTTTAGTATGCGGGTCTACAAGAGGAGATGGAAAAACAGGAGAAGATGTTACTAACAACATAAAAACTATTGAATCAATTCCATTAAAACTTCACATTCCAAAACCCGGTGAAAAACTACTAAAAGAACTGAAGCCAGAAATTCAGAGCAGCATCAAAAAGATTTTAAAAAAAGGGAAATTGGAAATAAGAGGAGAAGTGTTTATGAATATAAAAGATTTTAACCGGTTTAATGAAGAACAGAAAAAAATGGGAAAAGAAACTTATGCAAATCCCAGAAATTTAGCCGCAGGAAGCATAAGACAATTGGATCCAAAATTAACTGCCTCAAGACCATTACGATTTATGGCTTACGACTTGATTACAGACTTACATCAATCTACCCATAGCGAAGAACATAAAATTATGAAAGTTTTAGGATTTAAAACAGATGACCATGCGAAAGTATGTAAAAATTTGGATGAGGTAATAGCATTTTGGAAATATGCAAGTAAAATCAGAGATAAATTAGAATTCCAAATTGACGGAGTTGTAGTCCAGATAAATCAAAATGATGTTTTTAAGAAATTAAAAGTTGCAGGAAAATCTCCGCGTGCAATTAGGGCGTTAAAATTTGCTCCCAAGGAATCTACAACTCGTATATTAGATATTGTATTTCAGGTAGGAAGAACCGGAGTGATAACTCCAGTGGCAGTTTTAAGGCCAGTAAAAATAGGAGGAGTTACTGTTACTAGAGCAACTTTACATAACGAAGATTATATTAAAAAATTGGATATCAGAATCGGGGATACGGTAATTGTAAGAAGAGCTGGAGATGTTATCCCCGAAGTAGCAAAAGTTATTACCGATTTGCGCGAAGGAAATGAAACAAAATTTAAAATGCCGTCTGAATGCCCTGCTTGCGGATCTCCGTTGAAAAAAGAAGGAGCATATTGGAAGTGCAGCAATCCAAATTGCGGTGCGGTCCTAAAAAGAAAACTTTATCACTTTGTCTCAAAACCGGGATTTGACATAATTGGATTGGGTCCCAAGGCAATAAACCAATTAATGGATCAAGGCCTTATCTCCGACCCTACAGATCTATTCTACTTAACTAAGGGTGATTTAATCCCATTGGAAAGATTTGCAGAAAAATCTGCAGAAAATTTGGTAAAAGCAATTTCAGAAAGCAAAAAGATTCCATTATCTAAATTCATTTATAGTTTATCTATAGAAGGAGTTGGCGAAGAGACTGCGATTGATTTAGCAAATTATTTTGGGAGTTTAGAGAAAATAAAAAATGCAAAAAAAGAAGAACTTATGAAAATCCCGGATATAGGAGAAGTGGTAGGGGAAAATATTTATAATTGGTTTAGAGATAAAAAAAATTTAGAATTCCTGCGAAAGTTAGAAAATGCGGGAGTCCAAATCATTACTCCGAAAATAAAAAAACATCAACCATTAAAGGGAAAAACATTTGTGCTCACAGGAGAACTTGAAAATTTCACCAGAGAAGAAGCGAAAGAAAAAATAAGAGAATTAGGCGGAAATATATCTTCTTCCGTGTCAAAAAACACTGACTATGTTATAATAGGAAAAAATCCGGGATCAAAGTACAAAAAAGCAAAAAATCTCGGAGTTAAAATTATAAAAGAAAATGAATTTCTCAAAATGATAAAATAATTCACAAGGTCGTAATTATCAAAACAAAAAAGCTATGAGTATTAATATTAAGAAAAATTACAAAAATCCTATTTTAGAAGCAAAAAAAGAAAGAACAGTCGTCATTGTTAAACCGGACGGAGTAAAAAGAGGATTGGTAGGAGAAATTATTCGCAGATTTGAAAAAGCCGGACTTAAAATTGTTGCATTAAAAATGGTTAAACCAACCAAAGAACATTACAGATTGCACTATCCATCTTCCGATAAATGGTTTAAAAAAGTCGGGGAAAAGACGCTTGAGACATATAAAAAATATGGAATAAATGCAAAGAAAGAATTGGGTACTACCAACAAAATTAAAATAGGAAAAATGATAAAGGAATGGACAGTAAAGTTTATGACTTCCGGACCCGTGGTAGCTATGATATTAGAAGGACCTCATGCTATTGACAATGTGAGAATGATAGTTGGTCCCACCCTGCCGGTATTCGCACCACCAGGAACCATTAGAGGAGATTTTTCCGTAGACTCTCCTGCTATTGCAAACACTCTTAAGAGACCGGTTAAGAATATCATTCATGCATCGGGAGATAAAAAAGAAGCGGAGAACGAAATCAAGCTGTGGTTCGCCCCAGAAGAAATTTACAGTTATGAAAGGGCAGAGGAAAAAATTATGTTTTGAACTGCAAACAGCCGGCGCAAAAGTCTATACTTTATGCTGCAGCCAATATAAAATTCTATGACGCCAAAAAGTTTTAACGGAGCGATAATAATTTATGGCCCACCGGGCTCTGGAAAAGGAACACAAGCTAATATAATCGGGAAATACTTTAACCTTACCCATTTGGATACAGGCAGATTAGTAGAAAAATTAGTCCATAATCCCCGTCTAAAAAACGATCCAATCATAAAAAAAGAACGAAAGAAGTTTGACTCTGGAAAATTATGCACCATCTCTTGGGTGGTCAGAATAGTTAAAGAAGAGATTGAAAAAATATACAAAAAAGGAAAAGGGATAATATTCAGTGGTTCTCCTCGCACTTTGTATGAGGCAAAACGGTTAATTCCTTATCTTGAAAAATTATACAAAAAGGAGAAAATTTGTGTGATAAGAATTCTAATAAAACCACAAACTTCTATATTTAGAAATAGTCATAGAAAGGTTTGCGAAAAATGTGGATATATACTGGTATATAGTAAAAAAAATAAAAATCTCAGAAAATGTCCAATATGTAATGGGAAGCTGATAAGAAGAACATTAGATGACCCAAAAATAATAAAAATCCGCATCAAAGAATATAAAAAGAGAACAGAGCCAATTTATAAATATTTAACAAAAAGAGGAATAAAAATTATAGATATAAACGGAGAACCGTCAGTTGAAAAAGTAACCAAAAATATAATTAAAAATCTTAAAAACTGTATGAAATAAATCTTTTTTAGTTAATAAAAATGACTATTATAAAAACAAAAAAAGAGATAGAAATATTAAAAGAGGCAGGAAGAATGCTTGCAGAAATTATGGAAAAGTTAAAAAAAGAAGCTAGAGCAGGAATTACTACTAACTATCTAAATAATTTTGCAGAACAACTTATTTTTGAATACGGATGCACCCCTGCATTTAAAGGGTATCAAGGATATCCTTATACATTATGCACTTCTGTTAATGAGGTTATTGTTCACGGCACTCCTTCTAATTATAAATTAAAAAATGGAGATATTTTAAGTTTAGATTGCGGATTAAAATATAAGGGCTTCTACTCTGATATGGCTATAACTATTGGAGTGGGAAATATATCTGAAGAAGTAAATAGATTAATAAAAACAACAAGAAAAGCGCTTAAAAGGGGAATAAAGAAAGCAAGGCCCGGCAATACTATTGGCGATATAGGTAATACTATTCAAAGATATGTAGAATCTCAAGGATTTAATGTGATAAGAGATCTCTGTGGGCATGGG
>JAGGTM010000049.1 GCA_021163745.1 bacterium | reverse complement strand
GAAGGATTGAGATTTTAAGAGTTGTTTCTACTTTTAAAAAGCATCGTTACCCCTCCCCCCTCTTGCTCCCCCCTCCCAAAGGGAGGGGGGAAATTAGAAGGAAGAAAATCTCCCCCCTTGGTAAGGGGGGAGATTAAGAGGGGGGATGGCACGATTATTAGTAATTTAGCAATTGGCAGTTAGTAGTTGGTAATTGGCAAAATGAATAAACTGGAGTAGCGAAGCTTCGCATCAAAAAACATCCCTAAATAAATAAGACAGAGAAAAATCTCTGTCTTACTTATAACATTCCCTAACCTTAGCACAAAACCTTTAGCACAAAGCTTTTTCCCAATCTCATCATCCCATATTTTGATATTTTGATATATTGATATATGGGAGTAAGAATGATTGGGTAATTGAAATCTTGTAATTATAACTTTATATTACTTACAGAGAGTAAACTCTTATTATATCGTCTATAATTCTGTTCCAATCGTAGAACTGCGTGATTTTCTCTTTTTGCTTTTTTGTTTTTTGTTTTAGCAGTTCAGGATTTTTTATTAAAAATTCCAGTTTGCTATAAAGGTCATTGATATTTTTATTTTCAAACTCAAATCCTATTCCTTTTATTAATTCCAAATTCTCGGGAATATTGCTTGCCAGAACAGGTCTGTTATAACTTAAGGCATTTAGAATTGCTGTAGAAAGTCCTTCTGATTCAGAGGGTTGAACAAATAAATAGCAATAGCAATATAAAGCATTGATAAAATCTCCATATTGAAAGCCGGTAAAAATGATATTTTTATTTCCTTTAGCCAATTTTTTAAGATAATTAAAATAATCATCTGTGTAGCAACTTCCTCCAGCAATTACTAATTTTTTATCAGTGGAAATCTTATTATATGCCTTTATTAAATAATGAATGCCTTTATGAGGAACCAAACGATTAACTGTTAAAATATAATTATATGGCTTTAAATTCCATTTCTTGAGCAAAGAAACATCCGGCATATTCTTTTCTATGCATACTCCATTGGGAATATAACGAGATGAAACTCCATATCTCTTTCTAATGTAACTATTAAGAAGTTTGGAAACTACAATAGTTTTATGAGGAATTTTACAGGCAAGATATTCTCCTATTTTTAGAAAACACCGGGCAAGAAATCCCCATTTTTTATGTTCATAATCTTTGCAGTGAACAGTGGCAATAACTTTTGCCTTTCTTTTGAATAATTTTGGAATCCAAATAAATAAACAGGGGCCAATGCTATGATAGTGGATTACATCTACATTTCTTCTCAAAACATCAATGCTTGCCAGAAATGTAGAAAAAGTTGCATCCAAATGTTTTGTGGGAATAGTGGGCAAATGAATCAGTTTTATCCCTTTGTACTCTTTTAGATTTTTGTCTGTATAATTATTTCTTGTATATACTATTACATTATGCCCTTTTTCCACTAACTTTAAAGCAAGTTGAAAAACATGATATTCTACCCCTCCGTATTTTACTGGTATTCCTTTTTGGCCTATTATTGCTATTCTCATAGTTTTTTCACCCCCTCCCCCCTCTCACTCCCCCTCCGACTCTTGTCGGAGGGGGAGATTAAAAGGAAGAGCATCTCCCCCTTGGTAAGGGAGACAAAGAGAGGGGATGGCACGATTTTGGCAATTGGCAATTGGCAGTTAGCAATTGGCAAGAGAAAGGATTGGGATTTAAGAGTTATTTCTACTTTTCGGAAGCATCGTAATCCCTCCCTCCTCTCACTCCCCCTCCGACAAGAGTCGGAGGGGGAGATTCCATAAATGGAAAATCTTAATATTCTACTGAAAAAATTCTGTCTGAAGAAATATTGGTATGAAATTTTAATTTTTTTGCTGAAATAATTCTGCCATCTTCCGGAAAATAATTCTTAATTACCTTATCTGATGCAATCTCTATATCCAACGGCAACTCAAGTATTCCTGATTGCTTTTGTACCAATAATTTATAATCGCCCTTTTTAATTCTTGAAGGCAAAAGATATTCCAATACAATAGTTTTTGTTTCTCCTAATTTTACTGTAATAAAATTTCCGAATACGGTTTTATTAAGTTCATCCAAAAATCGCACTTCTTCCTCTCCTCCCTCAAACTTAACAAGCCAACTTCCTTTAGGAGCATAAACTCTCAAATAATCTCTATAATCAGAAGTCATCCAGTCGTATTTCTTTCCTGTATGTGTATAAGTTATTTCCAAATGAACAAGAGGCCTTTCTTTTGTTAAATCCACTTTATATTTTACAAATCTTTTAATATAATAATCTGTTTTTTTGGCTAAAAAATTGGAATCTATTATCATTAAATAATCCCCGGAAAAATCTTTTACTTTTCCAGCCCAGTTTAACTTTTCAATTTTGCTCTGCAAATCTTTATCAAAAAAATAAACCAATATATCTTTTTTATCCAAATGCTCTTCTGCTATTTTTAATAATTTCAATTTCTTTTTAAGAGAAAGTTTTTCATATTTTTCTTTTAATTTTTCCGCTATCTCTTTTAGAACAAGTTTTCTGTCTAAAAATTGAATTCCTTTTTGTGCATAAGCTTTTTCTACATAATGCTCAAGATTTATTATGTCCTGTTTTTCTCCTTTAAGACATAAATCATCAGCGCATATTGGACCTATTTCATTTATTATGCTTACTAATACATAGGGATTTATTGCAATTACCCCGTCTATTTTTTCTTTGCCTCCTTCATTATTGTAAAAATAAACTGCTCTTTTTGCGGTAGTAGGAAAATCAGGACACCAATTGCAATCGCGAAACTGCAATTTTCTGATTTTTAGATGCTCCTGCATTACCTGAGGGGGTTTAACAAAAAAAGAACTTTTTCTGTCTAAAACATAACTTCCTTCTACTTTCAAGTCCAAAATTTTTCCATTTTTTAATCTAACAATCCCGTAAGAGCCAATAAATCCTCCCGCAGGCCTTATTTCAAGATTATTCTGAAAAAGTAACAAATAAGTTTTTTCTTTATTAAATCCGGCAATTTCCGGAGAAATAGACAAAATAGAAATAATTTTATTTTTTACTGGAAGAACTTTTGGAAAGAAATTGCCAATATTCTTTAAATATCTTGTATTGTTTCCAAGTTCAAAATAACGATATGCTAAAATTACAGGCAAGATTATAATTATTACAATTATTAGAATAAAAGAAATTTTTGATTTTACATTCATATTTTTCTTGGGGGGGCTTTAATGAATATCTTCTAAAACTATCGTGACCCTCTCCCCCCTCTCGCTCCCCCTCCGACAAGAGTCGGAGGGGGAGACAAAGAGGGGGGATGAATCCTAATGAATAAAAGATGTGTAAATTTTTATAATTTTTCTATAATGCAATTCTGGATTATATTTTTCTTCTATTAACTTTTTAGCATTTTCTCCCATTTCTTTTATTTTTCTTGGATTATTAAAAAGATTTTCAATCTTACACTTTAAATCAAGATAATTTCCCGGCTCAAACAATAAACCTGTTTTGTTGTTCTTTACCAATTCCGGTAATCCTCCAATATTAGAAGCAACAACCGGCTTTTTTAAAGAAAATGCTTCTAAAACTGAAACCGGAAAATTCTCATACCATTCTGATGGAACTACTACAAACATAGATTGTCTAATAATTCTTTTCAAAGAATTATCTATGTTATAACCTAAAAATTGGACATTGTCAAGGGAATTTCTTTGGGCAAATTTTTTTAATTCATTTTCCTCTTCTCCTGTTCCTGAAATTTTAAGGGTTATCTCAGGAAGAAATTTCATTGCATTTAGCAAAGTAAATAATCCTTTCTCTTTAGACAAACGACCAAAATAAAGAATATAAGAGTTATTTTTATTGTATGAATTCCGTAAAGGTTCATAGGATATATCTGTAAAATTAGGCAAATAAACTATTTTTTGTTCAGGAAATCCGAATTGAATAAATTTTGCTTTTAAAAACTTACTTGGAGCAATAAACAAATCAATATACTTATATATGTTTCTTAAATAATTAAAATACGCTTCCAAACAACATATCCCGCTTATTAAATAAGAATCCAGCACACATTTATTCAAAAAAGCATTATAATATTTTTTCCTATTGCATTTCTCGCAAATTTTTCCTTTGGTATATAACCTATAATTAGGACAAATAAGTTTCCAATCGTGCAAAGTCATTATTATAGGAATTTTATACTTTTTTAACAAAGGTAAAATTGAAAAAGATATCTGGTGATAAATATTATGCAAATGGGCAATGTCCGGCTTTGTGTCAATAATTAATTTTTCCAATTTTAAATTTGCTTCTGGATTGGAAAAAATATGTATTGCATTTTTTATTTTTTCTAATATCCCTTTAGTTTTTCTATAATCTATTTCAGAGATAAAATATGGCTCATATATGGATGGCAGATTTTTTCTGTTTTTGATACTAAAATGAATTACTTGATGTCCTTTTTCTTGGAGTAATTCGCACAGATTAAAAAAGTAGCGCTCGCTACCTCCTTTTAGATAAAAAAATTTATTGATTTGAAGAATTTTCATTATTTTGTGGGGGCAGCCCCTCCTCCGACATATGTCGGAGGAAGGGCTGCCCCCACAAAATAATGAAAATTCTTCAAATCAATAAATTTTTTTACCTAAAAGGAGGTAGCGAGCGCTACTTTTTTAATCTGTG
>JAGGTM010000042.1 GCA_021163745.1 bacterium | reverse complement strand
TTTTTGTAAAAAACCCCATAAGAAATATTATTTTTTAACGGGTTTATTTAGCGGCTTGGCTTTTGGAATAAGTTATGTAACCGCTTTAAGTTGGATTGTTATCTTATTGGCTCACTTTTTATGTAGAGATGGTTCTTTTTTTAATAAATTGAAATATAAAAATCTATGGATAGGGTTTGTTATTTTTTTAATTCTGTCCTTGGTTTTTATTCTTCTATATCCTCAAGAATTTTTAAGAATGGCTATCGGAGAGGATACAGGATTGACCACTAATAAGAGCTTAACAAATTATTTTCTTTCTTTTATATATTATTTTAAAATATTAGTTTTTTTTGAACCAATAATTTTATTATTCTCTCTATTTGGATTTTTGTTATTGGCATTTTACAAGAAAAGACATCTGATTATCTTTTCAGCTTTCTTTTTATTATATATTACCGTTTTATATTTGTTTTTTCATAATGAGCCTCGGTATATTATTTTGATTGTTCCTTGGTTATGCATCTTGGCAGGATATAGTGTATATATTTTAATTAGCCAAATTGCAAAAAGAAATTTATCTTCGCTGTTAATTTTTCTTGTTTTATTTTTAATATTTTGTTATCCTATTGCAGTAAGCATTAAATATGGAAAACTTTTAACTCAAAAAGATACCAGAATTTTAGCCAAAGAATGGATTGAAAAAAATATTCATCCGGAAAGTAAAATCGTTACTGATTGGGCGGGGATTAAATTAATTCCCGACAAAAAATCAATTTTGCTTCAGAGAAAACTAGACGAAAATTCATTAAGAACTGCAGACAAAGTTCTTCTAAATTTAGATAACTCAAAATATCCTCAAGTAAAATTTTCTGTTTTAAGATTGCATTTTATAGGAGAAAAATTACCCAAAGATTTATCTCCATATATTAAAGATAACAATTACCAATATTTTGTTGTGAGTTATTGGCAGAAAAAAGAACTCACTCCGCAGGATAAAAGCATTATCAAAAAAGGACATCTTATTAAAAAATTTACTACGGGGGCAGAGAATATTTCTTATGATATCAATAATAATTTCATAAAACCAATTTCAATCATTTTTCATCTAGAAAGATTAGGACCAATAGTAGAAATCTATAAACTATGAAAAATATCAATCTTTCTATAATCGTTCCTGTTTTTAATGAAGAGGAAAACCTGAACCCACTATATAATCAGTTAACTGAGGTACTTTGCCGGTTAAAATTAAATTATGAGATAATTTTTGTTGATGATGGTTCTGACGATCAAGGGCTCTCTATTTTAAAGAAGATAGCCGATAAAGATAAACGGATAAAAATTATTCAACTTAAGAAAAATTTTGGCCAAACAGCGGCTATTTCGGCAGGTATTGATTACGCACAAGGAGAAGTTATTATTACTATAGATGCAGATTTGGAGAATGACCCAAAAGATATTCCAAAGCTTCTGTCTAAATTGAATGAGGGATTTGATATTGCTTCTGGTTGGCGAAAAAATAGATGGAAGGATAAACCTTTAACCCGACGTTTGACTTCTCAGGTGGCAAATTTTTTAATTTCTAAAATAGTTGGTCTAAAACTACACGATTATGGTTGTACTTTGAAGGCGTATAAAAAAAATGTGATTAAAGAAGTAAATCTGTACGGAGAGATGCATCGTTTTATTCCCGCGTTGGCTTTTTGGCAGGGTGCAAAAATCGCAGAAGTTGAGATAAATTATAAACCTCGTAAATTTGGTCAGTCAAAATATGGGATAGAAAGAGTAATCAAGGTGTTGCTTGACTTAGTTACTTTAAAATTTTTGAGTGGGTATACCACAAAACCAATTCATTTTTTCGGAAAAATTGGTTTTATTTCAATGTTTTTAGGTTTTTTAACTTTTCTTTGGGCGCTCTACTATAAATTAACCGGAAAGAAAGATTTTATAGAAACTCCTTTGCCTATCGCAATAGTTTTATTCATTGTGTTAGGAATATTATTAATTCTAATCGGTTTGTTAGCGGAAATAATTATACGTATTTATAATGAGTCGCAGAATAAAAAAATTTACTTAATCAGAAAAAAAATAAATTTTCGCAATTATGAAAAATAAAAAATTAAATTTAGGGTGCGGTCAATTTCCTAAAAAAGGTTATGTTAATTTAGATTTTGACAAAAACGCGAAAGCAGACGTTTTTCACGACTTAAATAAATTTCCTTATCCTTTCAAAGATTGCAGTTTTGCGCTGATAGAAGCAGATCATGTTTTGGAACATCTGTATGATGTTATAAGTGTAATGAAAGAATTACACAGAATATTGGAACCAGGAGGAAAATTAATTATTAGAGTGCCTCATTTTACAAGAGGATTTACCAATCCTGATCATAAAAGAGGATTTGATATTTCTTTCTCTTTTTGGTTTTCTCCTAATCCTAAGTTTAAACCATGGTATAAAGAAGTAGAATTTACTTTAGAAAAGGCGCGATTAAAATGGTTTGCTCAACCATATTTAAAAAAACAGTTTTTTTCTCCGCCCTTATATCTTTTATTAGCAACAATAGGAAAAATAATAGATTTTTTCGCTAATCTCTCTCCTGCCTTTTGTTCGCGGGTATGGAGTTTTTGGGTAGGAGGTTTTGAGGAAATTGAGTTTCATTTTAGAAAACCAAAATAATTTTTATGTGCGGAATAACAGGATATATTGGATACGGGAATAAAAAAATTTTAGAGAAAATGACTGAAAGCTTAAAACATAGAGGACCGGATGAGCAGGGGTTTTTTATTAAAGATGAGGTAGGATTTGGGCATTGCCGCCTTAAAATAATTGACCTTGTTACTGGTAAACAGCCGATTTTTAACGAAGATAGAAGTATAATAGTAATTTTTAATGGAGAGATTTATAATTTCAAAGAATTAAGAAAAAAACTTATCCAACAAGGACATAAATTTTATACTAGATCTGATACAGAAGTAATTGTTCATCTTTATGAAGAAAAAGGAGAAGAATTTATTCAAAATTTAAATGGAATGTTTGCTTTGGCCCTTTGGGATGAAAAAAATAAGAAATTAATTTTAGCACGCGATCGCCTTGGTCAAAAACCTCTTTATTATGCTTCGACTGGACAAACTTTAATTTTCGGTTCAGAAATGAAAGCGCTTTTACAGCATCCTAATATCAAAAAGGAATTAGATTTTCAAAGTTTGGCTAAATATTTAATTTATGAATACGTACCTGTTCCACATAGTATTTTAAAAAATATATATAAACTTGAACCTGGAGAATACCTAGTTTATCAAAATAATTCATTGAAAATTAGAAAATACTGGGATATAAAATTTAATTCAAACTCCAAATCACAATCTAAAACTCAAAACTTTAATTATTACTTAAAAGAGTTAGATAGAAGAATTGATAAGGCAGTAAAAATTAGATTGATTAGCGATGTGCCATTAGGAATATTCTTAAGTGGAGGCATAGATTCAGCTACTATTGCTTATTACGCTCAAAGAAATTCTTCTCAGAGAATCAAAACTTTCTCTATCGGATTTACTGATAAGTCATTTGACGAATCAAGATATGCTAAAACGGTGGCAAAATTTTTAAAAACAGAACATTATGAACAAATTTTAGAAGCAAAGGATTGTTTGGACTTAATTCCGCAAATTGTAGATTTTTTAGATGAACCATTGGCAGATGCTTCTGTGATTCCCACTTATTTACTATCTAAATTTGCCAAGGAAAAAGCAACAGTGGCTTTGGGCGGAGATGGAGGAGATGAGCTTTTTATGGGTTATCCTACTTTTCAAGCGCATAAGTTAGCCAAAATTTATCAAAGAATTCCCTTAATAATAAGAAAGCATTTAATTAATCAAATAATCAATCATTTGCCTACTTCGTTTGATAATTTTAGTTTTGATTTTAAATTAAAGAAATTTATTTCTGGATTTGAATATCAGCCAGAAATTAGAAATCAGATTTGGCTAGGTTCATTTACCCCTAAACAATTGCACAATATATTAAATCCACAGATTTACAAAGAAATTCAGCAAACAAATATTTTTAATGATATTAAAAATTACTTAAATATAATTAACAAAGAATCGACAGAAAATAGGTTAATTTATCTATACCTCAAAAACTATTTGCAAGATGATGTATTGGTCAAAACCGACAGGGCTAGTATGGCTACTGGTTTAGAGGTAAGGGCACCATTTTTAGATTATAATTTAGTTAATTTTGTTAACTCGATTCCTTATGAATATAAATTAAAAAGATGGCAGAGTAAATATATTTTAAAAAAATTAATGGAAAATAAACTGCCTAAAGGTATCGTTTACCGCACCAAGAAAGGTTTTGGAATTCCCGTAGCCAGATGGATTAATAAAGAATTGAAAAATTTTACTTTAAATCTTCTTAGAAAGTCGAAAATAGAATCTGAAGGTATTTTTAATTACACTTATATTAAACAATTATTAAAAGAGCATTTTTCCGGCCGCAAAGATAATCGGAAATTGCTTTGGACCTTGATGGTCTTCGAAATGTGGCTGGAAAAATGGATGAAATAAAAATGAGTTCAGAAAATCGCTTTGGTTACGAATGGAAAAAATATCATAAAGTTGATCCTAACTATGAAATTCAGTTTAAAAGATGGATTTCTCCATTTGAGCCAGAAATTTTCAAAAATAAAAAGGTTTTAGATGCAGGATGCGGAATGGGGCGTAATAGTTTTTGGGCCCTAAAATACGGAGCTAAAGAAGTAGTAGCTTTTGATTATGATAAAAGAAGTGTAGAGATGGCTAAAAGAAATCTAACCGATTTTAATAATGCCAAAGTTGAATTTAGAAGTATCTATGATTTGCCATGGAAAAATGAATTTGATATTGTATTTTGTATTGGAGTAATCCATCATTTGGAAAATCCTTCTTTAGCTATTCAAAATCTTATAAAGGCAGCAAAACTAGGTGGTTTAATTCTGATTTGGGTATATGGCTACGAAAACAATGAATGGATAGTTCGTTTTGTTAATCCATTAAGAATTCATTTTACTAGCAAATTACCGCCTTCTGTTCTTCATTTAATCAGCTATTTTTTTAGCTTACCTCTTTGGTTTTTCTTAAAAATTCCATTTAAAAAATCACCTTATTTACAGCAAATTTCAAAATTTGAGTTTTTTCATATTCACTCTATAGTGTTTGATCAGTTATTACCTGAAATCGCTAATTATTACAAAAAAGACGAAGCATATTATCTTTTATCTTCGCATAAATTAAAAAACATAGGCATTTCTCACTGCAACCAAAATAGTTGGACAGTTTATGGATATAAACAAACTCAAAAATGACCGAAAAAAGATTATTTACCTCTTTTCTTAATTTGAATAGTTTTCTTTATGAAATTTACGATTATTAATTTTGACAATTTTATCAAATTTTTTAATCTTTTTAAAGAAAAATTTCAATTGAATTTGAGTATTTTTCAGTTGTTCAAATTCATTTTGCATATAACCTAAACTTTACATTTAGGGCATTGTTCGTTTACAGGGCTAAAGATGAACTAATTTAAAGTAGGTACTGGTAGCGATATAGAAAACTTTCTAAATTTTGCCGTTGTATTTTTTGTCTTGAAACCGGTATATCTTTTCTGTAATAATTACAGTAAGGATATCTAATTCCTTTGCCGAATCTTGTTGCCACAAATTTTTGCCTGATTTTTGTGACGCTTAAATTACTAAAAACCCTTAATCACCCCACTAAATACCATATCAATTTAATCTGTTGAAATATAGTTCAGTAGGATAACTAATGCCTTAAATTAATATGAGCTATTTATTAAAAGTAAACCCAGAAGGATTTTATTATAAAAATGATTTTTTAGAAGAAAATACCTTTGATAATTTTTATATCCTTTCAAAAAATTTTAACGAAAAAGAGTTAGGGGATTTAGTAAAGGATTATCAGAATGGAAAATTATTGAATAGTTTGAATAAATGCAATAAAAATCATTTTTTGTTAATTTTATATTCTGTTTTAGATAAAATATTGTATGTATTTAATGATAAACTGGCTAGTAACGAGATTTTATTTTTTGAAGATGGAAACGAAATAGTAATTAGTAATGATATAAAGTTAATATATAAAAATATCGATAGGAATTTTGAGATTGATGAGAAGAGAGCTTATGAGTTTTTAATTTTTTCTTATATTAATCCTCCTTATACGATATATAAAAACATTAAAAGCGTTCCTATTGCTAGTTTTTTGTTTTATGATGCAAAAAAACAAGAAAAGAAAGTTGGGAATTATTGGGATTTGTGTAAATTGGTCGGATTTAAAGAATTAGATTATCAAAAATTAGTAAAAGAAATTAGGCAATCATTAATAGAAAGTATTTTACAGGAACCATTGGAAAATATTTGTGTTGCGTTGTCTGGAGGAGTTGATTCCGGCGGTCTTTTGGGGATATTGACGAAATTAAAAAATAAGGAGATTAATTCAATTACTATTGGCCCTTATGGCAAAAAATCAGGCGATTTAAAGAGCTCTAGAAAAACAGCGAGTTTTACAAAATCTAATAATGAAGAGATTTATCCAGAAATAAATGATTTAAAAAAATTAAAAAGATATTCAAGGGGACTTAATCAACCATTGGGTGCTCATTTTGTTTTATTTAATGGTTTAATTTTAGATAGAGCAAAAGAAAAATTTATCAAGAGAATATTTTACGCTTTTGGCACAGATGCAATGCTTGGTACTCAAAAATACAGTAGGTTGGCATATTTTTTGGAAAAATCTGAACAAATATGCCCTTTTACGATGCTTAAAATTATTTATAAAATAGCCGGTAAGATTTTCAAGTTTTCAAAAAATCAGATAAAAATTCTTTTATCTGAGTCTTGGTCAGAGAGGTTTTTTTATATTAAAGGTCCTGCTTTTGTTTACGAAAAAAATTATTTAAAATTTAAAGATGAGTATTTTTTGGACTCCTATATAAATGAATTAGATAGGATTTTTAAATTAGGCGAGATTGATTGTGTTGATAAATTGGTTTTGGCGGATCGACAATTTTGGCATATTTATAAGCAAGTAACTAGTCTTAGTGTTTTTAGTAAAAATTTTGATATTCTGCCATTATTTCCTTTTTATAGTCCGCAGGTTACTCAAATTATTTTAAGAACCCCCAATAAATTTAGACGTTTAAATAGATGGAATAAAAAAATTATCCGTGATGTATTAAAGCCTTATATTTCTTATGATTTGTATAAAAGAAAGCCGAAATCAGTAATTTTCCCTTATAATATTTGGCTCAAGAATAATTACAAAATTTTTATCAATTATTTAAAAACTTCGAAAATTATTAATCGGCTTGTTGATTTATATTTATACGAAAAGGATTTTATTAATTTGCCGCAACCTGGAGCAAGTCTTATTCGTTTATTAGGTTTGGCTATTTGGTATGACGTAAATTGGAATGAAAAAAATTTAGATAATTTTAATATACCAAAGAAGATGTGAATTATGAAATACAAAATAAGATGTTTAAAATGCGGTAAAATATATTCTGGAAACGAATATGTGATTAAATGCCAGAATGGTTGCGATTCATTATTAAGGACAGAATATACCAAAAAGAAATTAGAAATTAAAGATTATCCTGGTTGGTGGAAATATATTGACTGGCTACCAGTCAAAACTGTTAATAAAAGGCTTTTAAAAAGAAGCGGCTCTTATCAGGTATATTTAAGCAGTGGGTTAGCCAGATATTTAGGTTTGAAGCATTTGATAATATGTAAAAATATTTATCAACTAGGGATACATGGAATGATGACAGGTACTTTTAAAGATATAGAAGCAGAATTAGCGCTTTTAAGAATTCAGCAGACCAAAGAGAAGGGTAAGCCGATTGTGGTTTCTTCTGATGGCAATATAGCTATATCGTTTTGTTATTATTCAAACGTTTTAAAATATCCGGTTATTTTGGTAGTAACAGAAGAGGCAAGACAGAAAAGAATATGGTCTTTTAATAAGACAAATCCATATGTGATACTGATTTCGGTTTGTGGTAATAGCGATTATTCTGACGCAATAACATTAGCAAATAAAATAGGAGAAGATAATGATTTTGTTTTGGAAGGCGAGGCGCGAAATATAGCCAGGAGAGATGGCGTAGGAACTATTTTATTAGATGCGACTCTTTTTTTAGGGCGTTTGCCAGATTGTTATTTTCAGGCTCTTGGCTCCGGTCCTGGAGCAATAGGTGTTTACGAAGCAGCTTTAAGATTGGTAAGAGACGGAAGATATGGAAAAAAATTACCTAAGATTTATGCTTCTCAGAATTATCCATTTATTCCTATGGCTGAAGCTTGGCAAAAAGGAGCGAGAGAAATTGATAGTTGTTATCAAAAGGAATCTGCTAAACGGATAATAAGTCAAGTGTATGCTAGTATCCTAACAAATAGATATCCTCTTTATTCTATAAAAGGCGGAGTTTTTGATATTTTGAAAGATACTTCAGGGGATTTTTTTAGTGTAACGAATAGAGAGGCAAAAAAAGCTCAGGCATTATTTAGGCAAGTTGAGGGATATGATATAGAGCCGGCAGCGACAATTACTGTAGCTTCGTTAATAAAAGCAGTAAAAAACGGTGCCGTAAAGAGAGATGAAAATATTTTATTGAACATAACTGGTGGTGGAAGGGGGAAAATAAGAAGAAAGAGGTTTAAAGTGAGAGCTTCTATTTCTGTTAAGAAAGATGATGACGTTCAGGAGATTATAAAAAGAATAAAAAAAATTTGGGGAATCAGATAAATAATTTATGAAGAAAATAATCTACATCGCCAATGCGAGAATGCCTACTGAAAAAGCGCACGGAATTCAAATAATGAAGATGTGTGAAGCTTTTAGTCAACAAGGGATAAAAACAGAATTAGTAGTGCCTTGGCGATTTAACAAGATTAAAGAGAATTCTTTTGATTATTACCAAATAAAAAGAATTTTTAAGATTAAGAAATTACCTTCTTTGGATTTGATTCCTTTAGGTTTGCCCAAAATTGGTTTTTGGATTCAAGGTTTTAGCTTTGCTCTTTCGGTATTTTTTTATTTGCTTTTTAAAAAAACAGATATCATTTATTCTAGAGACCCTTTTTCTTTACTCCTTTTATCATTCTTGAACAAAAATCTTGTTTACGAAGCCCATACCTTCCCATCGCATTTTTTCTGGTATAAATATTTTTTTAAAAAAATTAAAGGACTGATTACTATCACCGAAAAATTAAAAGAGGAGTTTATTAGGTATGGTATGAGTTCAGAAAAAATTCTTGTTGCTCCTGACGGAGTAGATTTAACTGAGTTCCAAGTTAGTGAAAGCAAGGAAGGATGTCGCAGAAAACTTAACCTTCCTATTAATAAAAAAATTGTTCTTTACACAGGACATCTTTATCAATGGAAAGGGGCGCAGATTTTAGCCAAAGCAGTAAAATTTTTAGGGGAAGATATTTTAGTTATCTTTGTTGGAGGAACAAAGAATGATATCTCAAGATTTAAAGTAGAAAACTGTAAGTTTAAAAATATTTTAGTTATCGGGCAGAAACCCCATTCGGAAATTCCTTTTTGGCTAAAAGCGGCAGATATTTTGGTTTTACCTAATTCAGGCACAGAAAAAATCTCTAAATATTGGACTTCTCCGTTAAAATTATTTGAATATATGGCTTCTCAAAAACCAATTGTTGCTTCTGATTTACCTTCAATTAGAGAAATTTTATACCCCCCCCTAATCCCCACCTTCAAAGAGGGGGGGAATAATAGGGGGGGAATAGGAAATGCTATCTTAGTTGAACCAGATAATCCAAAGGCATTAGCAGAAGGGATTGAATTTGTGTTGAAAAATCCTGATTTATCTGCTAAAATTTCAGAACAAGCATACAAAGATGTTAAAAAATATACTTGGAAAAAAAGAGCGGAAAAAATTTTAAATTTTTTAAATTTTATTAATTAAAACTTAGAATTTGGCATTGATTAGAACCTTATGTTTCATTTCGAATATAGTAATTTAATTTCCATAGTTGATTAAGAAAATAAAACACATCTTTTAAACATGAAGTATTTTATTCACTCTGTATTTAGCCATCGATGGGCTATTCTTTTTGCTATCTTGACAGGGATAATAATAGCTTTTCCTCAATTTTATTTTCGTTATGACCACAAAGATATTTATAGCGGAATTGATTTAATGGGAACTGATGCCGAGATTGCTTATTGGAGTAGAGTTCAAGAGGTGCGAGATGGTTACTTCTCATTAGGAAATGTTTATTCAACCGAAGGTAAGAACCTACCCTATCTTCAACCTCCTTTGTCAGAAATTATAGTCGCTAGTTTGGGTAAATCTTTATTTTTAGATACAAAAGATACTATTTTATTAGGAAAGTTTTTCTTTCCAATGTTAATTTTTCTGCTGATCTACGCCTTAGTCTATCAATTAACTAAAAGTAAAATAATCGGATTAATTTGTTCAACTACGGTTTTATTATCTAGCGATTTCTTTAGTCTGCATACCATTGCAGATTTATTCGTTAATCATAAAATAAAGAATACTTTTTTAGATTATGCAAGACCAATAGCTCCTCAAACTCACCTACTTTTCTTTTATGGCTTCTTATTGCTTTTCTGGCTTTTTTTAGAAAAAAAACAATGGATATATGGCATAATGAGTAGTGTCGTTTTGGGTCTTTCTTTTTACACTTATCCTTATACTTGGACATTTCTTTATACTTTCCTTGGCTGTTTAATTTTTGTTCTGATTTGGCAAAAGAAATGGTTTGATATCAAGAACATCATTTTAATAGGATTCAGCAGTCTTATAATAGCCATTCCTTATTTTTTGAATTTATTAAAAGTTTTTGAGCATCCATTATATTCAGAAGTATCTTCTCGATTCGGTATAATAAAAACACATATCCCTCAAATAGGAGTTACTGTAGCTGTGCTTTTGATTATTTTCTTATTATTTTTTCCACGAAAGCGGAACAAAAGATATAGCTTTTGTTTATCTCTTGTTGTAACACCTTTAGTAGTTCTTAATCAACAAGTTATTACCGGAAGACTAATGCAGCCGGGCCATTATCATTGGTATTACTTTAGACCATTATTAATTATCTTTCTAATAATTATTATTTTTGAATATTTGAATCAAAAAATAAAGCAAGTATCAAATCAGAAATTTTGGTACAGGCTCATTATCGGATTAATCTTTACGGTGAATCTATGCAACGGTTTTTTAATCCAGTTTAATTCTTATAATTTTCATAAATCTAATTTCATTGAAAAACAGCGTTATGGACCGATTCTTCATTGGTTAAATAATAACATTGCAGAAAAAGGAGAAATTTTTACTAATTTCGAGATTTCTGATTTAATTTCTGCTTATACATCACTAAATGCTTTGCATTCTTGTTTCGCTGAAAATTATCTTGTATCTGATAAATATCTTGAAGAAGTATTATTTTTAGAATATCGATTAGATGGCTTGGATGATAAACAAGCATCAGAAACATTTTTTAAAGATCGAAAAAAAATTTCCAGTTATATTTACGGAATGTACTATAGAGAGAAATTTGGAGATTATGGTAAAATACCAGACAGAAGAATTAATCATTTAGTTAACCAATACAATCGATTTTTATCTTTGTCGCTACCTTACATCTTTACTAAATACCAAATCAAATATATTATTTGGGATACAGCTAAACAACCGAATTGGAAACTTAATAGATACCCATTTTTGAGTGAAATTTATCAAAAAAATGGCATAAAAATATATAGAGTGAAATGAAGTATTGATAATAAATATATAAGCTTAAAATCTATTAAGAATATAAAAATAAAGAAAGATTTTTAAAAAATGACCGCAAATAATTCAAAAAAGAAAAAGGCCAAACAAAATGGTCTTGTAATTTGGTTAACTGGTCTTCCTTGCGCAGGAAAAACTACTATTGGAGATAAACTTTTTGAGGTTTTGAAAGAGAAAGGATTTTCTGTGGCAAGATTAGACGGAGATGTAATCAGAAAATATATTAATAAAAATTTAGGATTTTCTAAAAAAGATAGAGATAGAAATTTACAAATAGTATCTGATTTAGCTAAAAATTTAAATGATAAAGGAAATATTGTGATTGCTTCTTTTGTTTCACCATATAAAAAAAAGAGAGAAAATTAAAAGAAAAATCGGAAATTTTATTGAGGTTTTTGTGAATGCGCCCTTGGAGGTATGTGAAAAAAGAGATAAAAAAGGGCTATATAAGAAAGCCCGCTTAGGAAAGATTAAAAACTTTACAGGCATTTCTGATCCCTATGAAAAGCCGGTTAACCCTGAACTAGAATTAAAGACAGACAAAGAAACAGCAAAAGAAAGTGTAAATAAAGTTATTAAATATCTAATTAAAAATGGATATATTAAGTAATTATTTTTTATTCTGAGCATAAAGGAGAAAATTAGGAATTCCTTCTCTTCTTATATTTGTAATAATATTAAAAATTTATTAAAAAACAAAAATGAAGGAAAATAAAAAAATTCCGATTATTTTTTTAGTAGCACAGGGTCACTCCGGAAGCACAATAATGGATTTAATTTTTGATACTCATTCTTAGATTGTAGGCGTAGGAGAACTTTGTCAGTATTTTGTTCTTAAAGAAAAAGACCATTACTGTACTTGCGGACAAAAATTGGCTAAGTGCAAATTTTGGCAGAATGTTTTTGCTAACATTCCGAAACAACCAAGTTTAAGAATCACCAGAAGCAAAATTGATTTTTTATTGGATAGAAAAAAATATTTTTATTGTAAGGGAAAAGAAAGAATTCCTATTGATTTGGAAGAATTTCTAAAACGGCAGGAGCAGATTTATAGAAATATTTTATTTTATTCTGGAGAAAAAATAATTTTTGATTCCTCAAAAAATCCTCATTTGGCAGAAGCCCTTCTTTCAAGTAACAAATTAGAAATAATTTTACTTCATTTGGTTCGCGATGGACGAGGGATAATTTATTCTTATAAAAAGGCACATCCAGAAAGAAGTTTATTTTCTGTTATGTGGGAATGGGCAGCCATTAATTTAAAAATAGAAATAATTAAAAAAAGATATCCTTGTAAGTATATTTTTGTTCGGTACGAGGATTTTTCAAGGACTCCGGAACTGACTATAAAAAGAATACTTTCAGAAATAAAGTTGAATTATGAACCAGAAATGTTAAATTTTCATAAAAAAGTTCATCATCAAGCCGGCGGGAATATAAATGTTAGATTTCCTAAAAAGAAAAACAATCAAATTAAAGGAGATACTGGCTGGAAAACTAACTTACCTCTTTTAGATAAAATTATCTTTAACCTTCTTTTCGGTTGGCTAAATTTATATTATCAGAAAATAAAATGAAAATTAGCAAAAAATTAACTTTTTATATTAAGAATATTTTTTGGTTATCTATCACTTGTTTGATGGCTCTGCCTCTTTATTTATGGTCTTTCCTGAAAGGAAGTTTCGAGAAAAAATTACGTATTTTAATTATTCCCCCGGTTAAAATAGGAGATTTGGTTTGCGCTACGCCCGTTTTTCGGGAAATAAAGAAAAATTTTCCTGAAAGTTATTTAGGAGTAGTTCTTCTGGCTGATTCCGGAAGAAGAACAACTTCATATCAACTTTTGAAAAATAATCCATATATTGATAAAATTATTTTACCAGACAAAAAAAGAGGAATAAAGACTATAGGGATTTTAAAACTAATCGTAAGAATTTACCGAGAAAAGTATAACTGGAGCTTTACTCTAACTTCTGGTGTAATTGAAAAAGTAATTCCATTTTTAGCGATAATTCCCAATAGAGTTATAACTATTTCTTCATACGCTACTATAACATCAAAAATACTCAACTTTGTAGGCAATTATAAATCTGAAATCAAACTAAATGATTTAGCCCTGAGACATTACTTAAGATTATTAAAATTTATTGGTATAAAGAAATTTGACCAAAGAAAAGAAATATTTATTAGTCAAAAAGAAAAAAGAAAGGCAACTCAGTTTCTTAAAAAATATAATTTGAATCCTAATGGTTTATTGATAGGAATAGCGGTAACCGCAGGCAACAAACTTAAAGAATGGCCCAAAGAAAAATTTGCTCAATTAAGCGATAGATTGATTGAGGAGGTAGGGGCAAGAATCATTTTTGTTGGAAGCCCAAAAGACAAAAAAGATATTTCTTTTGTTCAATCCAAGATGAGACATAAAAGCATTGATTCCAGTTCAGAACTTAATTTAATTGAATTAGCCGCTTTGTTTAGATATCTAAAACTATTTATTAGCGTAGACACAGGACCGCTTTATATGGCTAATGCTATGGAGGTACCGGTGGTAGATATACTTGGACCGTGTAGTATTCATGACCAACCACCAGTAGGGGATAACTGCGAGATTGTCTATAAAGATTTACCTTGCTTTCCTTGCTCTTTTGTAATAAAAACAGCACGAGTTTGTAAATACGGACATCGAAAATGTGTTGAGGGTATTACTATAAATGATGTTTTTAATGCAGCAATTCGTTTGCTATCAATTACCAAGAGAAGTAACTACTGAATAAGTTTATCAGGCAGTAGTAAATTTAATCAAAAAAGAGAAGATATAGAATGTATAATTTGCGGTAATAAGAATTATAAGAAATTTAGAAAGTATCTTTCACTTAATTATCTTTAGAAATGCCAACTTTGCGGCTTAGTTTTTGTGGCTGATTTGGGTAAAGTTGGCAAACAAAACTACAAAACAAAAGATTATTTAAAGAGACTAGATTATGAAAAGATAAAAAAGGAAGAGAGATTGTCAAGGGCGGTTAAGATTATTAAAAAAAATATTTGACACCTCACATGAAGATTCTTGATGTTGGTTGCCACGAAGGAATCTTTTTAAAGATATTAAAAGATAAAGGTTATAAGGTATTAGGACTAGAACCGAATACTGAAATGGTGAAGTATGGGAGAAATATGGGATTATCAATAGAACAGAATTTTATTGAGGATTTTTTGACGGACAGACAGTTTGCTATGGTTACTTTATTTCATGTAATTGAACATTTAAGAAGACCAGATAAAGTTTTAAATTTTTTGAAGCCAGAAGGTTATTTGGTATTAGAATTGCCTAATATTGAGAGTTATTCTGCTAAAAAATGAAAGAACGATGGTCCTTAATTAACTCTGAACATTATTTTTATTTTTCCCCTCTAACTATAAGAGAAATTTAGAAAAAAGGATTTTTTTATCAGAAAGCTTACCATAAGGCATTTTGACGAATGGAATTTAAGTATTAAAGACAGTTTAACTAAATTAGGAATTGTAAAAATAAAAGAAGATTATAAAAATATAAAGCCAATTGATAATAGCCTTAATAGCAAAAATAATAAAAAAATAGTTTAAGAAAGAAGTTTTTCTTTATCAGAAAAAATCTTTTGTTGCCTTTACGTTTTGTATTAGCTTTGTTAGTAAAAATTCTTAAAAGAGGAGATTTTGTTTTTGTGGTTGCTCAAAAAGCGAATTCAGTTAATAGTTAAAAATAAATAGGAAAGGCAAGAAAGGAAATCATCAGCGTGTCGTTGCTCGAGTTCAAAAAATAATTATGAAGAACAAAAGCACAAAACTTGATATTGGTTGTGGCAAAAATAAAAGGGAAGGTTTTATTGGTATAGATATCGATCCCAATAGCGATGCCGACATTATTGCTTCTGCTTTAAACCTCCCTTTTAAGGATAATAGCGTAGATGAGATATATTCTTCACATTTAGTGGAGCATTTTTCGCCTAAAGAAACAGAAAAGTTTTTTGCTGAGATTTATCGGGTGCTTAAAAAAAACAGCCGGGCGTTTTTGAAAATTGATACTGATTGGACGAAAAAAAGATTGCTTCAAAAAGACCCTACCCATAAACATCGTTATTCGGTCAGAGAAATAAAAAAAATACTCAGGCAATTTAATTTTAGCCAGAGCAAGGTAAAAAGGAAAATATATTTAATTAATTTTCATCTGAGAAATAAAATTTTTGTTGAGTTAGTGAAATAAAAATAAATTGATTTTAGATTTTTGGTTCTTTGTTAAAAAATGCAGTAGTTAAATTGAGTTAAGTCCTTCGACTCCGGTCGCCTTCAGCGACCTCCATTCGGGGAGTAATAAATCTCTACGCTTTTTAACAAAAAGACTAGATTTTTTTAACCAACCAGCAAGTGATGGTTAAATTAATAAATCTGCCAATGACGCGGGCTAAAATTATGCCTAATAATCCGTAAATGTGAATGAATAAAAAAAGCAGACCTATTCGGATAAAAGACGTACAAATATTCAATTGATATAGCTGTTTTTTGGCGATTTTGGCTTGAAGAGCAACGTTAGGTAAAGCAACAACAACGGCAATTAAAGAAATGGAAAGTATTTGAGAGTAAAGGATTGATTCGATATATTGAGGAAAGAGGACGCGATAGAAAGTTGGAGCCAGAAAGATATAGATAACTGTACCAACAGTAATAAATAAAGCGAATTTGAACATTTTAGAAAAAATAGTTGCCTTGATTTCTGCTTTAGGTCTAACTGATAATTTAGGCAAAGCCAAAGTTCTGATATTTTTAAGAAAGCTTTTTAGTTGTTCTGGAGGAATAACAGCAAAAGAGTAAATAGCTAATTGGGCTGCTCCTAAATAATGAAAAATAAGAATTTTATCTAAGTAATTAGCCAAAGTATTGATTATTCCCATTATGGTTAAATGTTTGCCGTAAGAAATAGTCCGTGGATCCTCTTTTGTGTTGAGAGAAAATTTCTTTAAAGTTGTTATTAGAAAAATAAAACGGAATAAAGTATAAGATAGAAAGTAAATAAAAAGGATTAAAAATAAATTTTTAGTCAGAAAAAGGGCAATTATTAAAGCAGCGACTGAGAAGAAGCGGATTAGGATAGAGTATTTAACTTGAATATTAAATAATTTTCTACCACTAAGAACAGCCCTATATATATTAAAAGAATCCATTAAAGGAAGAAAAGCGGCAATAACCAAGAAAGAAATAGTTAGTGTAGTATTACCATTAAAATAATAATAACCAGCCAACCCTAAAGAGGCCAACCCTCCTAAAATTCCCCAGCAGATTTTAGTTTTTAACCCTTTAATTAAAGACCCTTCGTAACCTCGACTGATAGCTTGGATGATTGCTGTGTCAATTCCGGGCAAAGTGGAGATGGCCAAAAGACTAGCCATTGAGAGAACGTATTTATAGATGCCATAAGTTTCTTTGGGTAAGAGGTTAGCAAAAGCCAAGGCCAATAAAAAAGAACAGATAGCAGAAACCATCTGTCCTAAAGTTAGCCAAGAGCCGCCTTTGACTAAATAGACCATATCAGTTTTAGTATATTCTTCAGATTTGCGGAGAAAATGATAAATTCTTTGTTTAATTGAAGAGATTGTATTTGCCACGGAATTGCGGAGTTTATTTATTATCTCCCTTCTCCTTTTAAAATAATTTTAACGGTTTTTAAAATAATACTTAGATCTAGAATGAACGAACGATGCTTAATGTAGTAAAGTTCATATTGAAGTTTTTCTATAGAATCTTCTACAGATGCTCCATATCTAA